>JALUYM010000209.1 GCA_027018745.1 Bacteroidales bacterium
AAGTCATGTCATGACCTAATATGAATTCTAATAAATTTGTCTTTGATATATAATCATTAACATATTTATATTAAAGATTTCTTAATATGAACAAAACATTTATATCTGGATTTTTATAAAAGACTTTATTTAATAATATATTTTGAATCAGATAATTAGGGATATTATATAAAAATTTTTAAACTGTTCCGGATGAAAACAAGACGTCAATTTATCAAAATTTCAGCTGCAGGGGCAGGGGCCGTCGCCCTGGGGTTACACACCATGAAAGTTAACGGGCTGAGCCTGTTTGGGGAAGAAAGCACGGAAGAGGCTGCCAGCAATGAGGACATGACAGCTACACCCACCTATTGTGAAGTTTGTTTTTGGAAATGTGCCGGCTGGACTTACGTAGATAAAAAGGGCAGGATAAGGAAAATTATCGGGAATAAAAACGACCCCAACAGCAATGGGAGACTGTGCCCGAGAGGTACCGGCGGAATTGGCATGTACTATGATGAAGATCGTTTAAAAACCCCGTTAATACGTGAAACTAAAAAAGACGGGACACAATATTTTCGCCAGGCTTCGTGGGATGAGGCGCTGAATAAGGTTGCAGCGAAAATGAAAGAAATTAAAGAAAAATACGGCGCTGAAGCTTTCGGCTATTTTAACCACGGCACCCCCGGAGGCCACCTTGAACACCTTATGCGTGCTTATGGCTCGGCGACCAACGCCGAACCAGCGTTTGCCCAATGCCGGGGCCCCAGGTCGGTAGCCTACCTTGCTACTTACGGAGCATTCATCGGTTCACCAGAGTGTACCGATATCCGGGATACCCGCTGCCTGGTGCTTATCGGTTCACATATCGGGGAAAACATGCACAATCAACAGGTTCAGGAAATGTCTATGGCCATTGACCAAAAAGCAACCATCATTACCGTCGACCCGCGGTTTAGCACACCGGCAGCCAAATCCAAATATTGGCTTCCCATCAAACCGGCCACTGACATAGCTTTGCTCATGGCCTGGATCCACGTGCTCATTTATGAAGACATTTATAATAAGGACTTTGTAAAAAAATATACTTTCGGTTTTGACCAGTTAAAAAGCCATGTTAAAAACATGACTCCCGAATGGGCTTATGGTATCACTACCATTCCTCCTGATTTGATTCGCCGCACAGCAAGGGAAATGGCCGGGCATGCACCCGCAGTTGTGATTCACCCCGGACGTCATGTAGTTTGGTATGGCGATGACACACAGCGCGAAAGGGCGTTGGGAATATTGGGCGCCCTGCTGGGGGCATGGGGAAAACGGGGAAGTTTGTACATCCCTGAAGCAAAACCCGTTCCAAAATATCCCCAACCACCTTATCCTAAGCCCAAATGGGACTGGAAAGATTTGAATAACGGAAAATTTCCTTTGGCGCTAATGGGTATTACCACCGAAATCATGAGGGCTTCTATCCCCCGTTACAAACCCAAACACCTTGTAAGGGCCTGGTTGTCGGCAGGAACAAACCTTCCTCTTTCCATGCCCGACAAACCACTCTTGAAAGAAGCTCTTGATTCCATTGAGTTTTTTGCTGTGATAGATACCATGCCAATGGAAGTTACCGGTTATGCTGATGTGGTTTTCCCCGAAGCAACCTACCTCGAAAGATATGATTTTCTGAGGGCTGCACAAAACAGGTATCCTTCGGTTGCCTTAAGAATGCCGGCAGTAAAACCAAAATACAAATCAAAACCAGCCTGGTGGATAGTGAAACAGATCGGAGAACGGCTTGGCCTGCACGAATATTTTAATTATAATGACTATTCGGAAGTACTGGACTGGCAATTAAAACAAATCGGTACTTCGCTGGAAGAAATGAAAAAAATCGGCGTAAAAACTTTTTCAAGGGAAACCGGGCCAATTTATTTGTCAGACAACGAAGATTATCAATTTAATACCAATACAGGAAAAATCGAATTGTACTCTACTGAATTTGAAAGTAATGGTTTTGATCCCATGCCGGTTTACAAAGCCCATCCCGAACCTCCCCGGAATTTTTACCGTCTGATTTATGGCAGGGCCCCCATGCATACCTTTTCCAGAACCCAAAACAACCACAATTTATGGGATCTGATGAAACAAAATACTGTTTGGGTGCATCCTACAGTAGCCAATTTGTGGAATTTAAAAAACGGACAAAAAGTCTGGCTTAAAAATCAGGACGGTGCCGTTTCTGATTTCGCTGTTGAAGTCAGGGTAACAGAACGGGTACGATGGGATTCTGTTTATATGGTACATGGTTTCGGCCATTCCGATAAAAAGCTGACCAGAGCTTACGGACGTGGGGCCAGCGACGAAAAAATGATTACGCATTACGCTATGGACCCCATTATGGGCGGAACAGGTATGCGGGTCAATTTTGTTACATTCTTAAAGGAAAAGCCTTATAAAAACAGAAAGGAGGATAAAGCATGAGATACGCCATGGCTGTTGATACCAAAAAATGCGTCGGCTGTGCCGATTGTGTAGTAGCCTGTCAAACAGAGAATAATGTACCACACGGTTTTTGCCGCGACTGGATAGTGGAGAATGTGAAAGGTACTTATCCCAGTCTGGACATGAAATTTCAGTCTGAAAGATGTAACCAATGTGAAAATGCCCCCTGTGTCAGGTGCTGCCCCACAGGTGCCAGTCATATTGTGGAAGGAGGAATTGTTTTGGTAACCCACGATGATTGCATTGGTTGCGGTGCCTGTGTTGAAGCATGTCCTTATGATGCCCGCTATATTCATCCCCAGGGTTATGTGGACAAATGCACATTTTGTATCCAACGGGTTGACAAGGGGCAAAACCCGGCTTGTGTGGATGTATGCCCTACTTACTGCTTGCATTTTGGAGATTTGGACGATCCCAACAGTGACGTTTCCAAAGCGTTGAAAAACAGAAGTTGGTATGTTTTAGCACCTGAAGCCGGAACAGAGCCTCAGCTGTATTATCTTAGGTAGAAACATTAAAACAATTGAAAAATGAAAGAAGAATTAATGGTAAGCGGAAAACATATTGCTGAAATTTATCCTGTCTTGCACCTGTGGCATTGGGAGATTTCGCTTTACCTGTTTCTCGGCGGCCTTGCCGGAGGAATACTTTTCTTTGCTGCTTACTTTTTTATCATCGGAAAGGAAAAAGAAATGTCGACTACCGTTAAATGGGCAACATTTATCGCCCCTTTGGCATTGATGATTGGTTTGTCTTCCCTGCTGTACGACCTGCACCACAAGCTCTATTTTTGGCGCCTGTTTACCACAGTCCGTTTTACCTCTCCCATGTCATGGGGGGCCTGGACATTATTGATCATATTTCCGCTTTCAATAATCTGGGTAGCCAGTTTTATGAAAGACATGTTCCCAAACTGGAATTGGAAATGGAAATACCTTAACCAGTTCGAAAGCTTTGTCATCAAATACAGGCTGCCATTTGCCTGGATCCTGATGTTTTTATCTATCATTTTAGCTGTCTATACAGGGATATTGTTATCAGCATTCAACGCCAGGCCTTTGTGGAACGTTTCCATACTTGGCCCGTTGTTCCTTGTTTCCGGATTTTCGACCGGACTGGCAACATCCATGTGGCTTAGCAAGAATGATGCCGAAAGGCGTATACTGAGCCGGATAGACATTTTTTTCATTTTGACAGAACTGTTTTTGATTATCCACCTGTTTATGGGATTCATGGCAGGAACCGCTGTTAAATTAGAAGCCTTTCGATTGTTTATGGGGGGCTCGTTTACCATCAGCTTTTGGATTTTTGTTGTTTTACTGGGGCTCATATTTCCGGTTACCCTGGAGATATTGGAATTAAACGGTTATCATGTTCCCAAATGGGTTCCTCCCTTGCTCATTTTGTTCGGCGGCCTTATGTTTCGCTTTGTAATGGTTGATGCGGGGCAGATTACCAGATTTTTGTACTAATAGAATAAAATATAAAAAACATGGAAACACTTCCAAAACAAAAAAAGAACAAAACAAAATACATAAACCCTTATTTGGGAGGTGTATTGATGGGTATCGTCATGCTTATTTCCATATTCATTTCAGGTCGTGAGCTGGGAATAAGCGGCGCCATAAGGGATTCAGTGGTGGCCACGGCCAATGTCATCAGCCCCACGGCGGCAAAAAAATCATCCTATTATGGAAAATTTCTTAAAAACGGACATCATCCAATGGATAACTGGCTGGATTATGAAGTATTAGGAGCCATTTTGGGAGGGTTATTATCAGGGATTCTTTTTAAAAGGGTTCGCAAACCTTTCGTGGAAAGAGGGCCCAATGTTTCCCGCGGAAGACGGCTGACCGCTGCACTTATTGGTGGGATATTGTTCGGCTTCGGCACCCGTCTTGGCAGGGGATGTACCAGTGGGGCCGCCCTGAGCGGCGCATCAACATTTGCCTTTGGAGGGGTGCTGGTTATGTTTATTCTTTTCGGAGCGGCATTTGCCGTGGCATATTTCTTCAGAAAATTGTGGATTTAAACAGGCTTATAATTTAACTAAAAAATAAAAAAATGGGACCACTATTTCCTAACAATCTTATATCCGGTGAATGGAACCTTTTAATTGCACTATTCATTGGAATGGCTTTCGGATTTTTACTGGAAGCTTCGGGTTTTTCATCAGCACGAAATATTGCCGGTGCTTTTTACGGTTATAATTTTGTTGTTGTACGTGTTTTTTTCACGGCAGTTATCGTTTCAATGGTCGGCCTGTTATATTTAGGTTATTTCGGATGGCTTAACCTTTCACAAATATTCATTTTACCCACTTATCTCCCCTCCATGATAACGGGAGCTGTTATTATGGGTGTTGGCATGATTATCGGGGGATTTTGTCCGGGGACAAGCCTTACAGCAGTGGTAATAGGTAAAATCGATGCTTTGTTTTTTGCCATTGGCCTGTATCTCGGTATTTTACTTTTTGCCGAAGGTTATCCTTTTCTGGAAAAATTTTACCATGCCGGATATCTCGGACATATTACCCTGACTGAATTGACAGGCATTAAAGCCGGATGGTGGGCATTTGGTTTTACCGTTATTGCTTTGGCCGCTTTTTGGGTAACGGCTATTATTGAGAAAAAGGTGAGAAAGAGAATCAAAGAATATAAATTCTAATATTATGAACAGGAATTATTATATCCTTACAGCAATTATGTTTTTTTTGGCATTGGGGACATTGTTTATTCACGAAAGAAAAGTCCCGCCAGAAATTTCACCAGGCGAATTGTTATGGGACGTCTTACAGCCAACCCGCTTTGTCTCTACTGACGAAGTCGCCAAAAGGTTAATTGAAAAAGACCCTTCCCTGTTATTGGTTGATGTAAGACCTGCTTCAGAATATAATAAATTTACGCTGCCCAACGCAGTCAACGTGCCAATAGACAGTTTACTAACCCCTGCAGGGCAATCTTATTTTGGTAATCCTGGAATGAAAGTCGTTTTATTTTCCAACGATGCCATTTTGGCAAACCAGGCATGGGTGTTGTTAAAAAGGATGGATTTTAAAAATAATTATGTAATGAAAGGCGGGTTGAATGAATGGATGAAAACCATTATCCAGCCAAAGATGCCTCCACAAACAGCACCTGAAACAGCTTTCGAAAGATATGATTTTAGGAAAGCTGCACATTTATACTTTACAGGGGCCGGTATTGCCAAAGCAGGCAAGTCTGCTTCAAAAATGAAAGTGGTGTTCAAGAAAAGAAAAAAAGCCGTGGTAGCTGCCGGAGGATGTTAATTTATTTATTGTGACTTAAAAAATAAAAAAATGCATGTTCATGAATTAAATCCCAAAAAAACGTTATGGGTCCTTATCCTGTTCCTGATAGTGATTATTATCGGTTTTATCACCATGAAAAAGCCCTTGTTAAACTATCAACTTAGTCTCCAACAGACTACCAAGATACTAAATGATACCTCAAATAATTATTTTTATCCGTATCAACTTGTAAATGTTTTAGACCATGAAAATAAAAACGTGGTTCTAATCGACCTGCGAAACAAATATGCATACGGACTGGGACACATACCCGGGGCAAAAAGTATCTCATCTTTCAGCCTGACACAAAAAGAAAATATCAACCTTTTAAAAAAGTATAAGAAAAATGGTATTACAGTGGTTCTTTATGCGGACAATCAATTAGATGCGGATGGCCCGTGGCTTTTCTTCAGACAGATTGGTTTTTGTAATATTAAGATCCTTCTGGGGGGGTATGACTACTATAAAGCCCATAAAAATAACCTGGCACAGACCAAAGAAGACAACAGTTACCTGAAAGGGTTTCCCCGTTTCGATTATGCCAAAGTGGCCCGTTCCAAAACAGGAACTTTCAGTGCTTCACAAAAAACCAGAAAACCGGTCATTTTTCACAGGAGGAAAAAGGTTACCGTAGCAGCAGGCGGTTGTTAATCTTAACATAAAAGTTTTAAACAAAACATTTTAAACAACTTTTTTATAATAAGCGTAAATAAGCGCAGGTTTGCAATTATTCAACAAGGTTTTATTATTTTTACACCAGATTTGGTGATGAGGTTCACCTTTAATCGTCCTGATGATGGGCTAATGACCTCTGCGAGGTACACATGTGTACCAAACAGTGAGGGGTTGCCCTTATTGTTCTTTGAGCTGCATTAAACTAACATCTTGAAAACAATAAGGGTTTGTGCCGTTATTCAATGAAAACGGTTTGGGAAATGAAACAAACCGGGACATTTTTTATTGGGTATCGGTATGATTAGCTTCAATCAGTTTAATCCCCCCTCTTCTTTGATCTTTTAGCGTATTCGCTGCAAAGCGTCAGGGCTGGCATTTACGTTGATGGAACATTTGTGTTTCGGTATTTGGATGTTTCGGGTTAAAAATATTTGATGACAGATCTGAATTATTAAATTTTGCCACAGCATTTAATATTAAATTCCATCATTTTAAACCAGGTAAAAGAACTAATTTTGCCCAAAAATTACCACATGGAGCTCTTTTACAGGAAATTCGGTAACGAAGGCGGTCAGCCGTTGATTATTCTGCATGGATTGTTCGGTTTATCAGACAACTGGGTTAGCTTTGCCCGCCGGATTGCCATGGAAGGATTTGAAGTTTTTGTTCCCGACCAGAGAAACCACGGTCATTCTCCACACAGTGGTAATTTTAATTATCTCGCACTTACAGATGATTTATTTGAGTTCATTGATGACCATGAAATAGAAAACCCCATGCTGCTGGGCCATTCCATGGGTGGCAAAGTAGCAATGCGTTTCACCCTTGAAAATCCCGAAATGGTCAAAAAACTCATTGTTGTTGATATCAGCATGAAGGCTTATCCGCCCCGGAAACAGCATAAACAAATTATTCATGCTATTCAGAATATTGATTTACAACATGTTAAGAACCGACACGAGGTGGAAGAACGGCTCGAAAAATCTATTTCCGAAAAACGGATCAATCAGTTTATCCTGAAAAACTTACACCGGACCCCACAAAATAAATTTGAATGGTTGATGAATATTCCGGGTATTGAAACCAATCTGGACAAACTTTTTGATGCTATTCAAACCGACGAAATATTTGAAAAACCCGCCTTGTTCATTAAAGGTGGCGCTTCCGATTACATTTTACTGGATGATTTCGATTTGATCCGTAAAAACTTTCCCAATGCGGAAATTGTAACCATTGCAGGAACTTCCCACTGGCTACATGTGGAGGCTCCGGAGCGTTTTTATCAGATTACCCTCGGGTTTCTTCAGGGGAATCCCACCTGGTATCAGAATTTAATAAAGGAAGACATACTTAATTAGGAAGCCTTATGCAGGATTTACTGAAAACTATTCGAACCATAGCCAAAAAACAGGACTTTCAGGGAATACTGAAAGAAGCCAACGACCTGAAACAATTTAGCCAGCCCAATAATTGGTTGGATGTGGTAGTCCTTGGACAGTTTAAAGCAGGGAAAAGCTCCCTTATCAACAGTTTTTTACGGCGGGATGTTTTGCCCATGGGTGTTTTGCCTGTTACGGCCATCATCACCCGCCTGGTTTACGGTTCAGAAGAACACGTTGTTATCACCAAACTTGATGGTTCCAAATTTGAAATTTCGATAAATGAGCTCAGTGCTTATGTTACCGAAAAAGAGAACCCGGAAAACGAAAAAGAGGTCTATCTGGTTGATATTGAACTTCCGGAGCTGAAAGGATTTGAAAAATTACGGCTCATTGATACCCCGGGTTTGGGAAGTGCTTTCAAACACAATACGGCAGTTACCGAAAACTGGTTTAACAAAATTGGAGCTGCTTTTGTAGTTATAAGTGCTGCCCAGCCACTCTCTGAAAACGACCTGGAAGTGATCAGGACAGCCGCCGAACAAAGCCCGGAAGTTTATATCGTTCTCAGCAAAACCGATTTGTTGAGCAAAAAGGAAGTGGAAGAGGTTATGTCTTTTCTTGTTACAAAAACCCGCGAAGCAGTTGACCGTAAATTCCGTATTTTTCCATACACCATCAAAGACAAAACGGGAAAATTCAGAAACGAGATACAAACCACGGTTTTGGACCATCTTGCAAAGCATTTGGAAGAAACACAACTAAGCATATACCGCCACAAGATGGAACATCTGCGTAAGCTGACCAAAAGTTACCTCGAAATCCGACTGAACCTGGCCAGCAAAGCCGAAAGTGAACGAATGGCACTGAAAAACAAAATTCTGGATGAGCAAATGAAACTGAACTTCATCCGGAAAGAACTCTTATACATTGCCCGGAGTTATCAGGACAGCACCCGCAAAGAATTGGAAAACCAATTGCTTAAGCAACATCTGCAACCGCTCAGGAATTGGCTGGCGAAAGAGTTCAATGCACAATTCGACCAGTGGAAAGGCAATCTCAACAAAGTTTCGAGAAATTATGAAAAGTGGCTGAAAGAGGGTATGGCCCAAGCCCTTGACAAGATTGAGAAAGAGGAGCATGACTTTGCCAACGAGCTGCTGGCCAATGCACAAAACCACCTGAACAATTACATTACACATTTTCGGGAAAGGCTGAACCATCGCATCAATGAGGTACTACATGTACAGCTGCCCGAAGAAGACTTTCAGGTAAAAGTGGAACCGCTGGAAAAGCCAGATATTGTTACATCATGGGCTTTCGAGAGCCACATCGACCTGCTTTGGTTCCTGATTCCCATGCCCCTGCTCCGGAACACGTTCCGTAAAAATTTCGCCAAACAATTGCCCGACGAAGCAGAAAAAAACCTGCGCAGGTTGATTTCCATCCTCACCAAAAACATCAATAAGGCCATCAACAAATCGCACGATGAAGCGCTGCACTACATCACCGGCAAGCTGGAAAGTATCGAACATCTGCTGGCCGAACAGCATTCAGGGGAAGAGGAAATCAGAAATTACTTAAACCAACTATCGGATTGAGGCCGTTTAAACCAGGCAGCCGGGTAACCTTGACTCCGTACCGCTTTTGGCGTCCACGCCAAAAGTGACGTCCACGACAAAAGCTGACAACAGGGGATTTTATGAAAATTCGGACTGCCAGTCCGAAAATTTGTATGAATATTCGGATTATAACTCCAAAAAATCATTTTTTTATTACCATACGCTGGTCGGGATTTGCAATCCCGACCACAAGGGAATAAGGATTTTAAATCCGTATGAATAAATAGAAAAGGTCAGGATTGCAAATCCTGACCAGCATAATTAACGATACTTCGGACGCGGACGCCCGAAGCAGATGTCATAAGCGGACGCCCGAAGCGGACGCCCGAAGCAGGCACCTGGTTTTTTTTCATCGCCGAAACCCGTGCAATAAATATCGAAAAACCTCTATCTTTGCCCGCACATGGAAAAAGGCTTTGAAAATATCAACTTCGTCAACTGGGAGAAAAAGATGAACACCGGTTTGTGGCTGGTCGATTTCTGGGCTGAATGGTGCACGGCCTGCACCGCCCAGGACAAAGTTTACGAAGAGCTGGCCGGAATGTTCGGCGACAATCTGCATATCGGCAAGGTCAACGTGAGCGACAACCGCCTGCTGGCCGACCGTTTTGGCGTACGGAATATCCCTTTTCTCATGTTGATGAACGAAGGCAGTGTAGTTATGCAAATGCCGGGTATTCAAAGCAAAGATTACTTAATAAACCAAATCAAAAAACAACTTCAATGAGCATTTATTTCTGGATAATCTTCGGCGTATTATTCCTCGTTATCGTTTTTTCTTTTTATCGACGTTACAAAATAGTGGCGGCCATGTCAAAAGTCCCGGTGAGCGACAAACTCATTATCCTGACCGATGCCACCTTTAAAAAGCAGATTGCCAAAGGGGTAAGTCTTGTTGACTTTTGGGCCGAGTGGTGTACCCCTTGTAAAATTCAGGGGCCGGTGGTCAGCGAAATCGCCGAAGAAATCAGCGACAAAGCAAAAATTTGCAAACTGGATGTCCAACACAACCGGCGCATAGCCACCGAACTGGGCATCCGGAACATACCTACCATCATTATCTTCAGTGATGGCAAGCCTTTCAAAAAATTTGTGGGCGTAAAACCCAAACCGGTACTCATGAAAGCCTTGAAAACAGCACTGAAAGAATAAAGATTAACCTGTTCATCTTTATTCGGCTGCAGAGTTGAAAAAGAATTTACTGTCGGCCTTTTTTGTTCTCCAACGCTGCTTTAACAAAACTGACAAACAACGGATGTGGCTGTTTAACGGTACTTCGGTATTCAGGATGAAACTGCACCCCCACAAACCACGGATGGTTTATTATTTCGATGATCTCCACCAGATCTTCCTCCGGGTTAATCCCCGCAAGGCGAACCCCGTTTTCTTCAAAAGCTTTCCGGTATTCATTGTTGAATTCATAACGATGGCGATGACGTTCCCGGATATTTTCAACGCCATAGGCGATAAAACTTTTTGATTCAAGATGAAGTTTGCAGTTATAAGCACCCAGCCGCATGGTACCGCCCATGTCTTTAACTTTTTTCTGGGTTTCCATAAGATCAATGACCGGATAAGGAGTGTCCGGATCCATTTCCGTGGAATGTGCACCCTTCAGATGAAGGACATTTCTGGAAAACTCAACTACAGCACACTGCATACCGAGGCAAATACCAAGAAAAGGTATTTTATTTTCACGAACATAATGTATGGCTTCAATCTTTCCTTCAATACCACGATTACCAAAACCGGGCGCCACAAGTACTCCGTTCAAATCTTTCAGCAGGTCCTTCACATTTTCAGCAGTTATATTTTCCGATTGTATCCTGTGGATATTGACTTTTGTCTGGTTCATGGCACCACCGTGCACAAAAGCCTCATTGATAGATTTATAAGCATCTTTCAGTTCAATATATTTCCCCACCAAACCAATATTGACTTCATGTTTTGGATGTTTCAGGTTATTTAAAAAGCGTTCCCAATTGACCAAATCCAGTTTTTCCGGGACCTGGGTACCCGTTTTCGAAAGCACTTCAATATCCAGTTTTTCATCCCGCATCATCAACGGCACATCATAAATACTTTCCGCATCAAGCGATTCGATCACAGAGGAGGGAACCACATTGCAAAATTGGGCAATTTTATTTTTGATCCCTTCATATAGCGGTCGTTCAGTCCTGCAGACAATAATATCCGGCTGCACTCCCTGTTCCAGCAATTTTTTTACAGAATGCTGGGTAGGTTTCGATTTTAGCTCACCGGCAGCCCGCAAATACGGAACCAGCGTCAGGTGAATGACAACACAGCGATTGCCCAATTCCCATTTCATTTGACGAACGGTTTCCACAAACGGAAAAGACTCGATATCGCCCACTGTCCCTCCAATTTCCGTAATTACAAAGTCATATTTCCCCGTCTGGCCCAGCAACCGCACACTGCGTTTTATTTCGTCGGTGATGTGGGGAACCACCTGTACCGTCGTACCAAGGTATTCGCCATGACGTTCTTTGTTAATCACATTTTGATAGATACGGCCAGTGGTTACATTATTGGCCTGGGATGTGGGCGTATTTGAAAAACGTTCGTAATGCCCTAAATCCAAATCTGTTTCTGCGCCATCGTCTGTTACATAGCATTCGCCATGCTCATACGGATTAAGTGTACCCGGGTCAATATTAATATACGGGTCAAGCTTTTGAATAGTAACGGAAAAACCCCGCGCCTGCAACAATTTGGCCAGAGAAGAAGAAATAATGCCTTTGCCCAACGAAGAAGAAACACCCCCGGTAACGAAGATGTATTTAACATTTTTATCCATGATGTTGTGTTGCTGAAATTAAAGATACAAAGAAACGATTTTTTCACCATTCCTGCCGGAAAAGCTTTCCACACTTTTTAAAAAATTATCAACAGCACAAAGAAGTAAAAAAGGCTGTTTTATTATTTTTTGGGCGTGTATCGTGCTGTTCGCTCACAGTCCTCGTCCCCGGGCCGTTTCGGCTAAGTATTTGCCGGGGCTTCCGCTGGTCGCCCTGCCCCTGCAAGCCTCATGCGGCCCGGGCCCTGCGGGCTGTCCGCTGCCATCACGCACGCAAAGGCATCACCCGCA
>JALUYM010000210.1 GCA_027018745.1 Bacteroidales bacterium
AGCCAGTCCGTAAAGTTTCCCATTGGAGGCGAGCAATAAATCGGAAACAGGGGTTGCCCCGTTTTTATAACTGTAAAAAGTCGTTGCATTATTGCCGAAACGAACCAGATTGACGTAAGCGTGTTTTTGAATAAAATATTTTGAAAACCCGTAAGCCATGGCCAAAATGGAGGAAGAATCCGAAGTGTTGACAAGATACTGCAGCGGGTTTTGAATGTATTCTGTCAGGAGAAAGGTATTCTTCGGTTCATCGCCACCCGGTTTGTACGACATAATTTTAGGGAAGTGACCCGAAAATTTAACGGAGAAATAGAGCGAATCACCCTTTTGCACAAAAGCGCTAAAATAGGTCTTGTCCCAGAGGCTGTAATTTTTCAAAAGCGAATCGTTTTTAAAATCGTACTCAAACAGATAACTGGTGCTGCCATAGGTATGCAGGCCAACCACCGTGGAGTCGGTGGCCGGAAACATACGTCCATCCAAAATATATTGACTGTTGCCGTTAAACGGATTTAAGAACGTGTAAGAAGAATCGGCCAGATGAACCTCCATAATGTCGTCTCCCTCAGCCCCGAGCAAACGGTTGTCGCTGGTCAGCACAAAAGCCCCCCGGGGAATGATACGCCTTGTGGCGGGCACGTTAAACAGTTTTCCGACTGTGCCAGCCTCGGGATTACAGACAAAAAAATCACGCCCAAGTGAGTGGGTATCGCTTCCGCCATCCTGCTGAAATTTTTCCAGGCTGAAAAGAATGGTCGTGTCGTTGACCACCGTAAAATAGCAGAAATGTTCCCGGTAGGCCGTTTGCCCATCGCCCGGCCAGGGATTGTTGTTGTAATAGGCAATTTTCTTTAGCTCCTTTTTTGCCACGGAATAGCTGATCAAGGCCATGGTGTCTTCGTTATAGCCAACCATGCCGATAAGGTTACCTTTGAAATAGATAATGTCATCGACCCCCGGTCTGCTTCCTGCGCTCCAGTGTTTAAATTGGTAAGGGAGTTCCGCCACAATTTCCGTTGTGCCTTTCAGGGCATTGTAACGGTAAATGGCATTCTTTTTTGAAGTATTGTTAAAAATCCCGTCAGCCTGCGAACGGGTACAAACACCGATATACACCCCGGGACTTTCTTCAAAAGCATTGATGGCCTCATAGACCGGACTGGGTTTAAAGAAAAACTCATCCTTGTAGATTTGCGATTGCACGTTGTAGCTGAAAAGGGTGCCCCCGCCGTAAGTATTGTCGTTGGAGGTCATGCCCCAAAAGGTTTGTCCCGAAACAGAGGAAGAAACCAACAGCACCAGGACAGTCAGAAGTTTTGAAAAGGGTAATTTGTTTTTCATGATACTATTTATTGATAATTATTTTTCATTTGCAATGCTTGTCATTAAGGACTTTGAAAATCCACTAAATTTGTCATTTCGATCCGCCGGAGGCGGAGAGAAATCTCCCAAGAGAGTAATTCTGCTTCCGGGAGATTTCTCCTTCCACTGGTCGTCAAAATGACAGTCTTTTTTGCTTTTATTTTATCCCCTGCAACTCGTACAGTTTGTAAAACCCGAAACTGGGGTCTTTGTCCTCCATGATGATTTTGGCATAAACGCCGGGCTTGTCATCGATCATCCACATTTTTTCCATGGTATCAAAATCGCCGAGGGCTTCAATAACCGTACACTGAAACGTTCCGGCCGGAGTAGTAACCTGTTCTTTTCCAGTCACCCGGAAATCGGCTTCTTTCAACGGAAACAGTTTGTTATAGGTGTCGGCATCGTAACAGTTGGGCGGCAAGGCCGTATCATCGGGCAGATGGTTTTTGTCGTAACCGTTAAAAATATAATCCACACAGACTTTTTCTCCGTTGTCTTCCTCAGCAACGCCGGCTTTGAACATTTTCGATTTAAACATATTGGCATCAGGGATATAAACAGAATATTTATAATCAAGCTGATGAACGGTTTTCAGAAAATCGAGCATAGCCTGCGGGTCGTTCCACGGCACTTTGTTTTCATCCTCCTCATATTTAAAATTGCCGTCGGCATCAAAAAAATCGCTCTCTTTAAAATTGAGGTGTTCGATTTTTTCCGTTGTTTTTTCCCGGTTGCCTTTGATGGTTTTCCCTTTGTTCTCCAGGGTAAAACTGTCTTTTCCGAACGTGATTTTGTTCATCCCGCGGAAATCGGTCCTGTGCCCCATCATAACCACAATCAAAGAA
>JALUYM010000211.1 GCA_027018745.1 Bacteroidales bacterium
TGAAGAAACGGTATCTGTCGGGAAAACTTTGATAAGTATACTATTCAGATCACTTATAGTTATCTTCATAGCTTTATCAGAGTTACTATGCATAATACTAATAGGATTGGCAAATTTATTCCCCGCTGGGCAAGCTTCAAGATAATAAATGGCTGAAGCCTGAAACCCCGGATTAACGGCAGTACCTTTGAAAGTCAGAGTGTCTGTTCCATTAGCCCGCTTTAATGTCAGATTGGGCATGGATGTTATTTCAGGAGCTATCGGGGAGGTCATCATTTTAACCAATTCCTGTTTTTGGCAAGAGGAAAAAAGGCCTGCCAACAATAGCAGTGATATCAAATAATTTATTTTTACTTTCATGATTATATTTTTTTAAGTATTAATAACCAGGATTTTGATGAATATTGGGGTTGGATGATACCTCATCTCCCGGGATTGGGAACAGGTTCCTATAGCTGTCAGTAGCTATTCCATTCTGAGCTCCACCTTTCCATTGCCAGTTGTAGGTACCATCAGTAAATTGTCCGAAACGGATAAGGTCAGTACGCCTGTGGGCTTCATAATAGAATTCACGTCCCAGTTCATTTAATAAGAATTGGTCATTAAGTTGAGCTGCAGTAATATCACCAGCGGGACCTCCAAATGCACGTTCACGAACTACATTGATATCTTTTACGGCATCACTAATATCTCCTGTGCGATATTCAGCTTCGGCTCTCATCAAATAAGCACCAGCCAATCTGAAAACAGGGTAATTAGTACAAGCATAGGCCGAATTATAATCAGCAGGTAAAGTTCCATCATGATTTCTGGCAGTGAATTTATATACTCCAATACCATAATCTCCACTTGAAGAAGGACTTGGAATATTAGGGCTCTTTTTTACTCTGAGGAAGACCCTTGAATCCTTACACTTTTTAAAGAATGGATCATTTGCATAATCAACATGTCCGCCGTAAATGGCTGTGGTATCCATCATAACATTCAGGAAATTTATTCTGGCCCTGTTTCCGTTCCAGTTGGTGTTTGTAGTCAACCCGACATAAGTCTCAGCCGGAAGATAGGTTGCATCACAGCTTGATTCCATAATGAAAGTTGTTCCAACATAACCTTGGGTATGCATACCATCCTGTGCCCAGGCAAAAATCATTTCAGGATCTGTCGGGTAATTATTGTCAGCGCTAAAATTCTGCCGATAATCTTTTGCCAAAGAATAAGCCCCACTGTTTATGACTTTACTTGCGTAATAAGCACAGCTATCCCATTTGGCAGTTCCGGTATAAACCTGAGCATTCAAATATACCCTGGCCAGTAACATCCAATCAGCACCTTTGTCTGCTCTTGGGAAAGAAAAGCCAGGACTGCCGAGGTCAGGTTCAATGGCTTTCAATTCTGAAACAATGTATTTGAAAAGTTTTTTACGGGCTATTTTTACATTCGGATCAAGTTGTTTAGGATAAAATTTACCCACCTGATTTTTTTCTGTAGTAAATGGTGGATTACCAAACAAGTCCATGTACCAATAATAAGCCAAAGCTCTAAGGAATCGAGCTTCTGCCCTGTATTTAATAACATTAGGATCTTTATTTCCTTCTGTGTTCCTTATGTATTCGTTAGCATAGGTGATACTTAATCCTAACCGTTGATATACAGCAGTCAGGAAAGGATTGTTCGGGGTCCAGGTTTGGGTATTCAAATCAGCAATTCCCACATCACCCCAGGCACAGATAGCTTCATCGGTGGTAATTTCCTGAAGATTCCACAAAGCCCTCATAGTTGTAAAAAAATTAGGGTCAGAAGCGTTAATGTCAGGCTGGCTATTACTCTGTCCTGAAATTATGAAGCTGGCATATATTTTGGCCAGGTCTTCTTTCAAAAATGCCGGGTTACTTCCCAGGTTCGCAGAAGTAATTGTGGACGGATCTTTGGGAGTTACATTTAAATCTTTCACACACGAAGTAAACATTATGGTGGAAAGAAGGAATATTCCTATTATTAATATCTTTTTCATTTCAATACTTTTTTAATTTTTTAGTATGACAATCTTACACCTAATACAAATGAGCGTGGCCTTGGATAGAAATTGTTGTCAATTCCACCCGGAACTTCAGGATCCAAGCCGGGGTATTTGGTTATAGTAAATACGTTCTGAACCGTGAAACCAACATGAAGACTCATTCTTTTAGGAAGTTTTTTAAATTCATACC
>JALUYM010000212.1 GCA_027018745.1 Bacteroidales bacterium
AATGGGGTAAGCAATAAGCCATATCCGTCTGTATGATATATCCTTGTCCATGGGGGCGCAAAATTAAGGGAAATATATCTGCGAAAGAAAACCCGGGAATACCGCTTTAAACCAAATTAATACCAAAAATGCTGCTATAAATTCTCATATCATAGTTGGTTTGGAACATCAGATTACCCCATATTTTTTAGTCCGGATAGAGCGATTGGCCCACACAATCATTCCGACGACCAAAATACTCAGGGCCAGGATACCCCAATAGGGTAAAAAGGAGCTGACATATACCAACCCGGCCACTGCCCCCATCGAAAACATTCCAAGAAATAGTATTAGAATCTTATCCCCTTTTTGCTGCATCTCACGTGCCTGTGTAAAAGGCAATTCCATTTTTTGAAAAATGACCATAATCAAAGTGATAAAAACTGTCAGCAAGCCACCCAAAAGCATTTCGGGAAAGATACGGATATTCCAAACAAGCACAGAAAAAAGGATGAGCAATGAATATACAGGGAAAAAGAATTTGTAAAGCAGTGCTTTTACTGCTCCGGAAATAAGATGGCCATGCTGATTAAAAGGCAACGCTTTGTAAATCCATGAAGCTTCAGGCGTATCGGTATAGGGAAGCTGAAAAATACCCATAATTCCGAAAAAACCCAGGAAAATAAAATAAAGGTATCTGTAAGAGTCTCCCATTTTGTGTATTGAACCCGTGATATCAGTAAAAT
Source organism: Bacteroidales bacterium (assembly GCA_027018745.1). Taxonomy (GTDB): domain Bacteria; phylum Bacteroidota; class Bacteroidia; order Bacteroidales; family F082; genus Sulfidibacterium. The sequence continues at coordinate 726 of JALUYM010000212.1, forward strand.
CCGGCTTTAACATAATGATGGCCATTACAGGAATTATCCCCAGCATCGGGTAAACCGATTGTTTGAACTTGCGGTCGCGCCGTGTTGTTTTCATGGTTATCTTCCAGCCCTCTTTTTCCATATCGGTAACACAAAACAAACGATTCATATTATCCGAAAACTTTTCTTTCAATGATTTTTTCTCAATTTGCGAACTTTCATCTACTGTGCTTTGGCCTAAGATATTACCAAAACCCCTGGACAGAAAACGAACAACAACAATGGCACCCAAAAAAGGCACCGCCAGCGCGAGCACAAAAAAGAGGAGCATGCCCGTAGTACCGTTAAACGTAAAAAATTTCACAAAACCGGCAGGCCAGGCAGGAGGTATGAAATACGTCCACCAATGAACCGACATATAAATGTGTTTCATGCTGTTTGTGTTAACAATTCGCGGCAACAGCTGATATCCCCCGAAAATAACAACAGCTAAAAATATCTGAACATAGGTAACGAAATCCTTAAACTTGTTCCCTTTTACAACTTTTGAAAGGGCGAGATAAAAAAAGATGGTAAAAAGCAATGTAATCCATGCACTTAACCCGACGCCAATAAAATAAACTGCCATTATCACCACATTATATTTAATTGCCAGTACAATGCCTGACAAAAGGGACAGGGCCAGAGCAATATATCCCACATAAAACTGTATGTGCATGAGCCTGGCCAAGAAAAATGTACGATGACTGATGGGGCGTACCAGTAAAATGTCGTTTTCCCGTTCATCAAACAAAACAGACGTGAATTCATTAATAAGTGTCGTAGCAAGCATGACCATGATTATGGCATACAGAATGGTGAGGTTCAGGAGAATGTCATGGATTGAATACAAACTAAATTCAACAAAACCGCCAATAAAAGTAAAAATAACCAACTGTTTAATAAAAGGATTTTTCTGTTTTTTAGATGACTTGTGCAGGGAGTGGCTTCTTCGAAAATCGAGTATAAGATTATTTCGCAGGAGTGTTTCAAACTGCTGGTAATCAACGCCCCACAATTGAATTAACTTTCTGAAAAGCCGGACAAAAAACAGCGAAAAATCTACCATGATTTAGTTTTCTTCAAAGGAATTAAATAACGCATCTGTACTGAAATTTTCTTTTTGCCTGCCTGTAAGCTGCGCAAAGAGCTGCTCAAGCGTGGCCGACTGTTCCGTTTTCAGCTCCTCAAATTTACCATCGGCAATCACCGTTCCATCGTTAATCAACAAAATACGATCCGATATTTTTTCTACAATGTCCATCAGGTGTGAGCAGTAGAAAATTGTTTTGCCGTTGGCGGCCAGTTGGGTTAACATCTCCTTTACCAGGATGACCGAATTGGCATCAAGGCCGGAAAGCGGTTCGTCAAGAAAAAGAATATCCGGGTCATTAATAATACCCGACATAACAAGTGTCTTTTGTTTCATCCCTTTCGAAAAAGTATCCATGCGCTGGTCGGCATACTTTTCCATTCCGAAAAAACTTAAGAGATGTTGTACCCTTTTTTCCAGGGCAGCAGCTCCAATGCCATACAAAGTCCCGATAAAAGTGAGATATTCTTTGGGCGTAAGCAAATCGTACAATGCACCATTTTCAGGCACATAACCAATGCGTTTTTTAATTTCGAGAGCATGGGTTTTCAAATCCTGACCAAATACTTTAATATCTCCTTCAAAATCAGGAATAATACCGCAAAGAATTTTTACGGTTGTACTCTTTCCCGCCCCGTTGGGGCCGATATAACCGATAATCTGACCGGGATAAATATCCAGATTAATACCTTTCAGGACTTCGTTGTTGGTTTTTCCGTTATGAAAGGTTTTCCTTAAATTCCTGATAGTAATCAGAGGTAATTCGCTGGGTTTCATATTCAAATTCAATTTCATTGTCAGAGCTGTGAACCGGAAAATCGTATAAAAGTGATCCTTGAGTCGTCACAACTGTATATCTATGCAAATTTATAAAAGTTATCCACAATAGTCAGTATTAGTCCCTGATTAATATTGAAGCTGTTTAACATGCCTACTCATTTTTTCCATATTGACCATAAAAAATTCAGTAAACCGTCCGTGTTAACATCGCTATTAATACAGGAAAATATTTTAAAGCAGCCGACTTTCCCTTTTTCGTTATAAAACCTATCTTTGCACCCCATTTAAAAAAGATGAGCAACAACAATAACATCAGGATAAAAAACAAAAGGGCCAACCGCGAGTACTTCCTCCTCGACCGGTATGTGGCTGGCATTGTGCTCACCGGAACGGAGATAAAATCCATCCGAAACGGAAAAGCCAACCTTGCCGATGCTTATTGCATTTTCGATAATGGGGAACTCTTTATCCGGGGCATGCACATCGCCGAATACAACTATGGTTCATACAACAACCATCTCACCAAGCGCGACCGGAAACTGCTGCTGACCAAACGTGAGCTGAAAAAGCTGAACAACAAAGTGAAAGAAAAAGGTTTTACCATCGTCCCTACCCTTCTTTTTATCAACGAACACGGCCTGGCCAAACTTGAAGTAGCCCTGGCACGCGGAAAACATTATTACGACAAACGCGAAGACTTGAAAAAACGGGACACACAACGGGAAATAAACCGACATATGAAACGGTGAGTTGTTCATAATCATTCCTTCATTCTTCATTCTTCATTCTTCACTCATCATTCCATATTCCCTACTTCATCCCCCGTTCTTTTTTAATAGTTTCGTAAGCCTCGTTGACTTTCATAAATTTTTCCTCGGCAGCTTTTTTCACATCCTCACCCAAATGGTTTACCTTATCGGGATGATACTTTTTGGCCATTTCGCGGTAAGCCAGCTTTACTTCTTCATCTGTCGCTTCAGGAGAGATACCAAGAATTTTATAGGCACTTTCGGTATCTTTTACGAACATGGCTTTGATAGACTGGAAATCAGTGGCCCCCAGCCCCATCGACATGGCAATTTGTTCTATCAGGTTAACTTCTGAAGGTGACACAATCCCATCGGCGAGGGCAACGCCAAAAAGATAATGCATCAATTGCAATCGTGCAGAGTAGTCCATAAACCGGCCTATTTGGTGACTTACTTCCAAGACATCAAAATCTTTTTTTATGATATCCCCCAATAATTGAATATAATGTCTGGCACCATCCACACCGAAATTAGCCACATAAAACTTTTTCACATACTCTAATTCCGATTTCTTTACCGTACCATCAGCTTTCATAATAGCAGCTGTAAGTATCAGTAAGCTCACATTAAAGTCACCTGTCATGGTAGGCATTCCCGGGCCGTAGTTGGCCCTGTGGGCAGATTGCCCCTGAAACATCGAACCGAGGGCATAACCCAAAATAGCCCCAATGGGCCCGCCAAATGCCCAGCCCAAACCTCCGCCTACCCATTTGGCATAATTTCCGGAAGCACCTCGATGTGGTATGGAACCGGAAGGACGGTAAGAACCTTTTTCAAAACCAGCTTTGCCGCCTATCGACCTTGGCCCCCTGCCGGCAGAGGAACCCCATTTTACGATAAAATATAAGGCAATACCTATTAACACAACCAAAAGAAGGTAATCCATATGAAAGTATTTTATGATTGGTCGATCATGTATTCTTTTTCCTCAAAACCAATGCCAAAACTCTCCAGTTCCTTTAAAATCGGCTCATACATGTCTTTATCGATAGGCCTGTGAATACCGGTTTTTTTTATCTTACCGGTAGCCAGTAATTTGGTGGCTATACCAAGCGGCAGCCCAACCGTTCTGGCCATGGCTGTATTTTCCCGGTTTTCGCCAACAACGGCCATAGCCGAAACGATCATCTTTGATTCATTTCCCAAACGGTACTTAAACTCGTGCTGCATGATGAGCAGGTCTTTATCGTCCGGGTCCATGGCCCATTTTTCTTCCAGTAATTTTTGGAGGATCTGTGCCGGTGTGGCATTTTTCAGTCCCACTTTCCTTTTATCAAAAATACCCAACCACTTAAGTTTTTCAAAAACCACCGGGTCGGCGGCATTCTGACAGTATTGCTGCAATTTTATCTCCACAGGAACATTGGGTTCATATTGCATGAACGAGTTGATAAAATCACGGTAAGTCATGTTCTCCGAGTTCTCCATAGTATAAGTATCATCTGTGGCACCAAGGTTCACTAAAACGTTCCAGGCTTTGGCAAAACCCGGCCGGCGTATGGTGCCCCTGTACATGGAGGGAATATTTTTTAATCCATAAATTTCACGGTATTTCAGTGAATCGCGGTTAGCATATATTTCAAAATCCCCATATTGCAAAATTTTGCGGTTTAAAACCCGGTCGAACAACCTGTAATACGGAATGTATTTGTACCTGTTTTGCTGAATAAACTGGGAAACGCCATTTCCGGCCAAGACCACATTTCGCGGATTCCAGGTTAATTTGTAATTCCATGGATTGTTGTCGCTTTCGGGAGCTACCAGTCCGCCGGTAAAAGAGTTGAACGAAAGGATATCCCCTCCCATTTCCTTAATCCGGTGAATGACCCGCATGGCCGACATATGGTCTATACCAGGATCCACACCCAGTTCCATCAGGATAGGCAGTTTCACCTTTTTGGCCAGCTCATCATATTTTTTCATTTCTTCCGTTACATAAGATGCAGTCAGCATAGGCTTCCGCAGATCTATACATTTTTTGGCTACAAGATGGTGCATGAAAGCGGGCAACATGGAAATAACAATATCGGCTTTGGCAATAGTTCGCCAACTTTCCGTATCATCGGTAATGTCAAAAGCAATGGCTTTGCCGCGGGGATTACCGCCAATTTTTTTTTGTGCCAACGCTTCGTTGACATCGGCTACAGTAATATGCCAGTCGTATTGGGGGGCGTTTTTAAGTAAATACGAAATAAGGCTACGGGTGGATAAACCGGCACCCAAAACAAGGATATCTTTCATTATGTTTATTTTTTTATGAACTAAACCAAAAAAAGCTGCCGGCAACCCTGCAGCTCAAACTTTATTTTAAATATTCTTTAAGGTATTGATAATCGGGTGTCAATTCACCATGATACAAAATCATGGCTTTTTTTAGCGGATCAGGAACCTGCAACTTTTCAAAGGGAACTTCAAAATCAGCTTCCAGCAGGCCTGGCAGGAATTTGATCAGTGCATCGCTAAAAGCCTTTGAAGCCTCTCGTGGCAGCTCGCTGGGCAAAATATCAACCGCCATTACCAGGACGCCTTCCCCATCAAAACCCATCACCGGTTTCCGTGTCTCCGGATGATAAACAAACACAGGATCTTCAATAGGTGTCCCCTCATGGGTTATTTCCACCGAACCATCCGGATCGCAGGTCACATCGCCGATCACTTCAAGTTTCAGTGTACCTTTTTTCCACAACATTTCCAGATAATCTTTGGTCACGATACGCGGATAACGGTCATCCCAGTACATACAATTCATTAGCACGGTAAGATGGGGCAGATACTGCTCAAAAACGCCTTCAAAACGTTCGGGAAAATGATAATATTCCTGCAGATCGAATTTTTTTCCTGCTTTTTGGGGCCGTGCAAGATGCTTCTCTTCAAAAATTACTTTATAAATAACATTGGAAGGCAGATTTTTCTGCTTTTCCAGCTGCAGCAGATCATCAGGAAAAATTTCAACAGATGGCAAAAGGCTTAGTATCTCCTGAGCTCCTTTGGAAACATTTCCGTAACCGGTAATACCCACTACCACAGGAGCTATTCCATCAGGCAGTTTATTACGGGCAATTTCCTGTCCCACAGCCGAAACAGCAGCTTTTGCCTCTTCCAGTGAATTATAGTGATGTGTTTGTTTGAGCTTATAAAACGGGGTTTCCAGTCCCTTTCTGTGAAGTCGTTGGCCAAGCGACCACAAGGCATTAATGGTACCGGCCAGCCCGGCAAACCGTCCGAAAAAGATCAACCGGCGCCCCTGGGCATCCACAATCCGCTCGTAATCTATCAAGTTAATTTTACTGTCCATCATATTCTGTAACAGGGGCATGTTGTAAGGCTGTCCTTTTATGGTATGACTGAAAAAAATGTATGTCTTGTGCGCTTTAAAATAGTTCAGGGGCATTTCTTTTACCCCGAGGATCACATCGGCATCCAGAGGTTCTTCCCGCAAAACGGCACCGGCTTCCCGGTATTCTTCATCTTTAAAAATCCTTTTCTCCGAAGGTACAACCTGTATCTCTATTCCCTTTTCCACCAACTGTTTCACATGTTCCGGAACCAATGCTACCCTCTTTTCCATCAGGTATTTATCTTCGTAACGAATGCCTATCTTGTGTTTCATTATTCTGTATTTTTATAAAAGGCAAACTTATAAAATATTGGGCTGATTATAAAATAAGTATTTTACTGAATTTGGAAACGCCGGGCCGGATTCCCTCCTGAATCATTATTTATCATGTTTTCAACCATCAATTTTTTACTTTTTTGCTTATGCAAACGATTGATAAGGCTATTTTTACCTTTTCCGGGGTTCGATGTTCAATTTGACATTTATTAACAATTGATTAGCCGTTCCCGAAAAAAATAGCGACGGTTTTTTTCGTATTTTTGTCATATGAATATTTGAAAATATTGTTTAAACAAAATCTAATAAAATGTCTAAAGCAAAGTATGTTTATCTTTTCGGCAATCGTCAGGCCGAAGGAAATGCAAAAATGAAAAACCTTTTGGGAGGCAAAGGCGCCAACCTGGCTGAGATGAACCTCATTGGAGTTCCGGTCCCACCGGGATTCACCATCACCACCGAAATATGCACCTTATATAATCAAAAAGGCCGCGATTACGTCGTTGACTTGATAAAAGACGATGTTACCCGGGCCGTTGCCCATGTTGAAAACATCATGGGAATGAAATTTGGCGACCAGCAAAACCCGTTACTCGTTTCTGTTCGTTCCGGGGCCAGGGCTTCCATGCCCGGGATGATGGACACTGTTCTCAACCTCGGGCTGAATGACAACGCCGTTGAAGGGATTGCCAACAAATCACAAAACCCGCGTTTTGCCTGGGATTCTTATCGCCGTTTTGTTCAAATGTATGGCGATGTGGTTCTCGGCATGAAACCGGAATCCAAAGAATCAGAAGATCCGTTTGAATTAATCATAGCTGCCAAAAAAGAAAAACGGGGAGTTACTGTTGACACAGAACTCACTGCTGACGATTTAAAAGAACTTGTTACCGAATTCAAAGAAGCCGTCAAAAAGCAAACCGGAAAAGATTTTCCGGATGATCCCTGGGAACAACTCTGGGGCGCTATCATGGCCGTTTTTGACAGTTGGATGAACGAAAGGGCTATTTTATTCCGTAAACTGAACAAAATTCCTGACGAATGGGGAACAGCAGTCAGCGTCCAGGCCATGGTATTCGGGAACATGGGAAACACTTCGGCCACAGGTGTGGCATTCACCCGCGATGCTGCTACTGGTGAAAATATCTTTACAGGTGAATACCTGATCAATGCCCAGGGAGAAGATGTGGTGGCAGGAATCCGTACCCCGCAACAAATTACCTTGGAAGGTTCCAGGCGTTGGGCCAAACTGGCCAATGTCTCGGAAAAAGAAAGAGCAGAAAAATATCCTTCTTTGGAAGAATCCATGCCGGAAGTATACAAAGACCTTTTCGATACACAAGAAAAACTGGAAAAACATTACCGCGACATGCAGGATATGGAATTTACTATCCAGGATGGAAAACTCTGGCTGCTGCAAACCCGCACAGGCAAACGTACCGGTGCCGCCATGGTAAAAATTGCCATGGATATGCTCAAAGAGAGGCTCATCAGCAAAGATGAAGCCATCATGCGCATTGAGCCCGATAAACTGGATGAATTGCTACACCCTGTATTCGACAAAGATGCTGTTGCCAAAGCCGAAGTCGTAGCCAAAGGATTGCCTGCTTCTCCCGGTGCTGCAACCGGCCAGGTTGTGTTCCACGCCGATGATGCTGAAAAATGGGCTTCAGAAGGCAAAAAAGTCGTTTTGGTACGTATTGAAACATCTCCGGAAGATTTGAAAGGCATGAATTCTGCCGAAGGTATCCTTACTGCCCGCGGCGGTATGACTTCCCATGCTGCCGTTGTTGCCCGTGGTATGGGCAAATGTTGTGTCTCCGGTGCCGGAAGCATTAAAGTAGACTACAAAGCCAAAACACTTGAAATGGGCGGCCATAAATACAAAGAAGGCGATTTTATTTCACTGAACGGTTCTACCGGAGAAGTTTACGACAGCATGATCAAAACCGTTGATCCGGAAATGAGCGGCTATTTTGGCAAACTCATGAAGCTGTCCGACAAAAAAGCCCGTCTGACTGTCAGGACTAATGCCGACACACCTCACGATGCACAAGTCGCCCGTAATTTCGGCGCACAGGGGATTGGCCTGTGCCGTACCGAGCATATGTTCTTCGGAGGCAACAAGATACTTGCCATGCGCGAAATGATTTTGGCCGAAGATGAAACCGGACGCCGCAAAGCGCTGGAAAAACTACTTCCGATGCAACGTGAAGATTTTGAAGGTATTTTTGAAGCCATGCATGGTTTGCCAGTAACAGTCCGTCTGCTGGACCCGCCTTTACACGAATTTATCCCCCACGATGAAAAAGGGCAAAAAGAAATGGCCAAAGTTATGGGGGTTTCTTTGGACACTGTCAAAGCCAAAGTGGAAGCCCTTAGTGAAGTCAATCCTATGCTGGGCCACCGGGGATGCCGTCTGGGAAATACCTATCCTGAAATAACAGAAATGCAAAGCCGGGCTATCATCGAAGCCGCCCTGAATTTGAAAGAACGCAAAATCGATGCCCATCCTGAAATTATGATCCCGCTTACCGGAACATTGGCCGAGATGAAAATGCAGGAACAAATTGTCCGTAGCACTATTGAAAAAGTCTTCGAAGAACGAAACATGCGTATCGACTATCTTGTAGGGACCATGATCGAAGTACCCCGTGCTGCCCTGACGGCAGATAAAATTGCCGAGTCAGCAGAATTTTTCTCATTCGGCACCAACGACCTTACGCAAATGACTTTCGGTTATTCGCGCGACGACGCCGGCAAATTCCTGCCTGTTTATATTGAAAAAGGCATCTTGAAAAATGACCCGTTTCAGGTTCTTGATCAGGAAGGCGTGGGACAACTGGTACAAATGGCCGTGAAAAAAGGCCGCAAAACCCGGAAGAAAATCAAACTGGGCATTTGTGGCGAACATGGCGGAGAACCCAGTTCCATCGAATTTTGCCACAGGGTGGGACTGAATTATGTTAGCTGTTCGCCATACCGTGTTCCAATTGCCCGTCTGGCTGCTGCCCAGGCAAATATTATGAATAAAAGGAGCTGGAAAAAAGCACACAAATAAACCTTGTTCAAATTCTAAAAAACCGGTTGAAAAATTCAACCGGTTTTTTTCTGCCTTGAAAATCGTTCTGGCATTTTTGCTGAGCCCCCTCATTATCTCCATAAAAAACCTGAACACTTTCCATATACCAACCTTTTCAATTTGAAAAAACCGTAGCTTTGTCATCCATAAAATACCTGTAATAAAGCAAAAAAATATGGAATTAAACCTCAAACGTCCGCTGGCCTTTTTCGACATCGAAAGCACCGGGCTGAACGTCTCCAAAGACCGCATCATCGAACTGTGTATCATCAAAGTGAATCCCAACGGTACCACCGAAACCAAAACCTGGTTGCTGAACCCGGATTATCCCATTTCGGAAGAAGCCCAAAAAATTCACGGCATTTCACAGGAAGATGTAAAAGACAAGCCCACCTTTAAACAGGTAGCCAAAGACGTTCACCGCTTCCTTGCCAACTGCGACCTGGCAGGATATAATTCCAACAGGTTCGACATCCCCATGCTGGTGGAAGAATTCCTGCGTGCAGATGTAGACTTCGAGGTGGAAAACCGCCACTTTATTGATGTGCAAAACATTTTTATGAAAATGGAACCCCGCACGCTGAAAGCTGCTTACCGTTTTTACTTGCAAAAAGAGCTGGAAAATGCCCATTCGGCCACAGCCGATGTACAGGCCACGTACGAAGTACTCAAAGCCCAGCTCGACCGCTATGCACAAACCAATTACACGGATAAGGAAGGGGCTGTCAGTACACCGGTTAAAAACGATGTGGAAGCACTGGCCAGATTCTCTACCCACCACCGCAATGCCGACCTTATGGGGCAGATCATTTACAACGAAAAAGGAGAAGAGGTTTTTAATTTCGGTAAACACAAAGGCAAAACGGTAGAGGAAGTATTCCGCAAAGAACCTTCTTACTACGACTGGATGCAAAAAGCCGACTTCCCGCTCTACACCAAAAAACTATTGACAAAAATCAAACTCCGCATGCTCGGCAAATAATCCCCGAATAACAACCGAATGACCACTGAATAACAACCGAATGACAATGAATGACCACCGAATGACAATAAATGACCACCGAATGACAATGAATGACCACCGAATAACAATGAATAACAACCGAATAACCAAAAAAATATCCCCCATGAAAATCATTTGTATCGGACGTAATTACCGCGAACACGCCAAAGAACTGAACAACGCAGTTCCCGAAAAACCGGTTTTCTTTATGAAACCCGACACGGCACTATTGAAAGATAACAAGCCGTTTTATTATCCCGATTTCTCAAAAGAGGTTCACTACGAAACAGAGATTGTGTTAAAAATCCATCGCAACGGAAAGCACATCGAAGAAAAATTCGCACACAAATATTATGAAGAAATTGGCATTGGGATAGATTTCACCGCCCGCGACCTGCAGACCGAGCAGAAGAAAAAAGGACTGCCCTGGGAAATTGCCAAAGCATTTGATGGTGCTGCCCCTATAGGACGGTTTGTAAACAAAAACAACTTTCCGGATATCAACGACCTCAATTTTTCTTTAAAAATAAACGGTGAACTTCGACAGCAGGGCCATACTGCCGACATGATGTTCAGCTTCGACCACATCATCACATACGTTTCACAATTTGTATCGCTGAAAACAGGGGACCTGATTTTTACCGGAACGCCCTCTGGCGTAGGACCCACAAAAATAAACGATCATTTCGAAGCTTTCATTGAAGGAGAAAAATTACTGGATTTCTATGTGAAATAGATCCCCCTTGCTTGTGTTATTTTGTGCATACTTTATTCCCTTTGCGATAAAACTTTAACGCATCAACGATGAAAGAAAAAGCGGTTTTCAACTGGAGCGGAGGCAAAGACTCCATGCTGGCACTTCATAAGGTACAGGAAGAAGGCCGGTTTGAAGTGGTGGCGCTGCTGACCACACTTAACGAAAAATACAACCGTATTTCCATGCACGGCGTACAGGCCGAATTGCTGGAACAACAAGCCCAAAGACTGGGTATTCCCCTGAAAAAAATCCTGCTTCCGGAGATGGCGGATATGGAAACCTACTCCCGGATTATGAAACAGGAAACGGAATACTGGGAAGTAAAGGGCGTTTCCGTTTTCCTTTTCGGCGACCTTTTTCTCGAAGACATTCGTGCCTACCGTGAAAAGCAACTGAACGGAAGCAGTATCCGCCCGGAGTTTCCCATCTGGCTGTACGATACACAAAAAGCCGCCCGCGATTTTATCCGGCTCGGATACAAAGCCATCCTCACCTCGGTGGATGCTTCCAAACTGGACAAAACCTTTGCCGGAAGATATTTTGATGAAAAACTACTTTCCAACTTGCCCGAAGGAACGGATCCATGTGGCGAAAACGGGGAATTTCATTCCTTTGTC
>JALUYM010000213.1 GCA_027018745.1 Bacteroidales bacterium
AAAACACAATACCACTCAAGCTGTTTACAGCAGGTCTTGGTTTTCCCCGGCCTTTCAAGTCCTGTTCGACTTGAAAGGGCAAGCATTTTTCTCCTTTCAGGTCGGTTAAGACCTGAAAGGTGGAAGCTTGTTAGATTGTAATCTATTGTTGTGTAGTATAGTACCTCTTATTTTCCAACCTTTCAAGTCCGAATCAACTTGAAAGGTTAACCGGTTCTTTTCTCCTTTCAGGTCGATACAGACCTGAAAGGTGGAAGGAAAATACGGATACAATGTGTTATTATACAATCTCTTACTACTTATATTTCAACCTTTCAAGTCCTGTTCGACTTGAAAGGTTAATTGCAGCTTTTACTCCATAAAATATTCTTCCATACCCGGCTTTATTTTGTTCTCTTTATGGAAAAGAACAAATTCCTCAAGGGAACCAAACGGGGACATGCCTTCTTCAAGGGCAATAGCCGTTGGCTTTTGCGACAAGTAGGCATTGTAAGACGAATATTTCCATTTGTCATAATCTTTGGATAAACCGTGATGGACAGGGTTGCGGTGAATGTAAGTTATCAGGCACGCAAAATAATCTTCATTATCCACCAAAATTCGTTTGAACGGATAGAGAAACAACCTGCCGCTTCTTTTGTGAGCAATATTAAAAGACCGTGTGTAACTGTTGAAAAGGTTACTGAAAGTTTTTGAGATTTTTCGGGCCTGCTCATCCCTGTCATTCTCAGGCATTCCCGGAATCTCATCTGCTTCTTTGAGCGTTACCAGCAGGTGAAAATGGTTGGGAACAAGGCAGTAAGCTACAATATGGGCAATGGGTAAAATGTAGCGGTGCAATTTCCTGAGAAAAAAGAAATAATCTTTTTCCGTAACGAACAGTTTATCGTGGCTTATTGCTTTGTTGTAAATGTGATAAGTTTTGCCCGGTTCAAGTTTTTCCTGTTTGTTGGTTGTTTTTGAAAAATCCATAAGTGAAACTGTTGAAGAAGATAAAGTTACAGAAAAAATCGTTTGGAGTACTTTTTTTCAATCATATTTTCAACCTTTCAGGTCGATCCGGACCTGAAAGGTTGGGCTATTACCGAATGTAATATAATGTTATTCAGTTTTTGGTATTCAATTTTTCCCAACCTTTCAAGTCTTGTTCGACTTGAAAGGTTGACCAGCTTTTTTATCCTCCCCGCTCCGGGCGTCCACGCCCGGAAACCGGAAAAATATTTTTGCCTGAAAATCAGGTGCCGGGGTTTGTCGTTACGGATAAAAATGCTATTGATTTAAACAAAATATTTAAGAATTTGCTTCTAATATTAGCAAAATATTATTATTTTTGCTTCTTAAAATAGCAAATATGGAAAATCTTCAAATCAAGTCAAAAAAAAAGATAGCTGAAGTTCCTGTTGATTTTTACCGTTACCTGTTTGAAAAAATTAATTTTAGCCACAGGTTAATTGCCCTCCTGGGCGCCAGGGGCACGGGAAAAACAACATTATTGCTACAAATAGCCCGGCAGTTTCCTGAAAAGGAAAGCCTGTATGTTGCCCTTGACGACCTTTTTTTCACTGACAATAACCTGTACGGTTTGGCCGCCGGGTTTTATAAAACCGGGGGGGAATTGCTCTTGCTGGACGAGGTGCATAAATATCCCGACTGGTCGCGCGAAATAAAACTGATATACGACGACTTTCCGGATTTATCGGTTATTTTTACTTCCTCATCTGTATTGGATATCTACAAAGGCGAATCGGATTTAAGTCGCAGGGCCGTAAGCTACCATCTTAAAGAGCTGTCGTTCAGGGAATATCTCGTGTTTTTTGAAAAAATAGCCTTGCCTGTCTTATCGCTTGACGATATCATTCACGGCCATACCGATATTTCTTTAAGCCTGATAAAGCAGTTTAAGCCTTTGAAGTATCTGAAAAACTACTATCAGGTTGGCACTTATCCTTATTTTTCAGGAGACAAAGAGACTTATTACCAGGCTTTGCGGAATACGGTAAACCTGATACTCGAAACTGATATTCAAAGCGTAAAAGGCATTGAGTATGCCAACATTGCCAAATTAAAACGGCTGCTTTATGTTCTGGCCGCCAATGTCCCGTTTATTCCCAATATCAGCAAACTGTCCCGGCAAATTAACCTAAACCGGAACCTTTTGATCGAATCTTTGAGATTACTCGAAAAAGCCGAATTGATTTCAACCTGCGTAAAAAAGCACAAAAGTGTCAGTTATTTAAATAAACCGGATAAAATATGGCTGCATAACCCCAATTTACATTACGCCATAGCCGAAGAAAAGATAAATATTGGTGCTTTGAGGGAAAGTTTTTTCTTTCAGCACGTTTCTGTAAACGCTAAAATTACATTGCCCGACAAAGGGGATTTTTTACTTGATAACAAGTATGTTTTTGAGGTCGGCGGAAAAAATAAAAGCAGAATTCAGATACAGGGCATCAAAAATGCCTTTTTGGTGGAAGATGATATTGATTTGGGCGTCAGTAATATAATTCCCCTGTGGTTATTTGGCTTACTTTACTGATTTGCTTTTGCAGGCAAACGGTCGTTTTGCAATGCGGGGACGTAAGACCAATCTGCAATTCCCCTTTCGCCCTTTTCCATTATTTTTGCCTAAAACAAAAACAGTATGGAATACTACAATTTGATCCGAACCCGCGAAAGCATCAGAAACTACGACCCGGAACGGAAAGTGCAGGAAGAGGTACTGAACCGGATTCTGGAAGCTGGCCGGCTGGCGCCTTCGGCCAGCAACCGACAGCCTTGGACTTTTGTACTGGTTTCGTCCGATGAAAAATTGCGTGAAGTGAAAGAATCCTATTCCCGTTCCTGGTTTCACGATGCCCCGCACGTACTGGCCGTGGTGGGCGACAAAACCAAATCGTGGGTACGGCCTTACGATGGTTACAATTCCATTGAAACCGACTTGGCCATCGCCATGGACCATATCATCCTGGCCGCTGAAAACGAAGGGGTAGGAACCTGCTGGATCATTGCCTTCGATTATGACAAAATGGCTTCCGCTCTCGGACTTTCAGAAAACGAGGTGGTCTATTGCATCACACCGCTGGGCTATCCCAAAGCCGGTTTCCAAAAAAAGAAGAACAAAGTCCGGAAATCGTTGGAGGAAGTTGTGCGGAGATTATGAAAAACCAGAATTACAAATTTCCTGCCCGGCACATAGAAAACAACCCTGGCTTAAAAAACCTCTGAATAGCATATCTGAAAGAGAAGGGGTCATTAAATTGAATAATTCAATGATAGCCATTATCATTGAATTGAACGAATAAAACGAATTTCTGTCACGCCGGTGGCGTGACAGAAATTTCAGGAATTGACCTTAATAGCTCAGGTGAAATCCCGGCTTTGTTATTTCTGGCTCCCGTTTCCGAAGATCAGGATCTCATTGGCCACCACTTCGGTGATGTAATGTTTCTCTCCCTCTTTGTCTTCCCACGAACGGTTTACCAACTTACCCTGGATAGCGGCTTCCTTTCCTTTGTTCAGAAGTCTTTCAGCAATTTCAGCAGTTTTTCCCCAAGCCACAATATTGTGCCACTGGGTTTCTGTTACGCGGTTACCTTCGCTATCGTTGTAATAATCGTTGGTAGCGAGAGAAAAACGAGCCATACGTCGGTTTTCACCAAAAGTTTTCATTTCAGGGTCATTGCCCAGGCGTCCAATCAGGTTCACTGAATTTTTTAAAGTTGTCATAATAGTAAATTTTAAATAATGAATAAATAAGTTATTTTTTCTGCCTGCATGTACAGGAAGAATTCTTCCTTTGCAATGTGCGACAGAATGTTGAAGAACGACAGGGCAAAAATAGAACGGTATATAAGATATATTCGGTTAATAATCAATTACTTCCGTTTAACATTCGTTTGTAATCGGTTGCAAACGGGTATAATACTGATTATCATAAACATACTGTACAAATTATTTTTTAGAAATACGGTTAGGATTATTTCCTTCCGGCTATCCTGTTTGAAAGTGCCGGCTTATATCTCAACGGAATATCCGGGATGCCATCCCCGTTCGTGTCTTTTAGGTGTTGCATATACCTGACCACCCCCAGCCACTCTGTTCCAATTTGAACTCCTTTTTTATTTTTATTGAAATCAATGAGAGCATTATTGAAGTTATGAATCGGTTTCCCGTTTTTAAATTTTGGCACTACGCTTACAAGCCCGAAGCTGAGTTTTTTTACCCTGCCTATGAAACTAAGAAGATAGGTATCGGCTGTAACACTGTATAGTTTCGGGTCCTTTTTGGAAAAATCGACCGGTTTTCCGTTTATAATAATCTTATATACTTTATGCAACATAATTTTTTTGGGGTTATAATATACTTTCATTCCGGAAACAAAAACATAGCTGTCATCTCCTTTGGCGAGAAGAAGGACTTCCATGAGGTTTTTCAGTTCATGTCCTGTTATGTATATCCTTGCCAGAGGATATCCCGGCAGGCTGTCACTTACTCTTCCCAGCGGAAAAATCCTAAAGATATCAGGAACTGTGATAATTCCGGTTTTGCCTTTTAAAATATTATCGCGAACAGTACCGGAAGCCAATAGTTCAACATCGGTACCCCCGCCACTGGTATTCACATAATTTCTTGTTGCATCGGCAAGAAAAACCCCAAGGTCAGTATGCTGATAACCATTTTTATTGTGCTTCAATAAATTAAACGATGTCTCAGCGATGGGTTCAGTATAGGTAAGATGAAGGGGCTGTAGAAATTTTTTCTCTATAACTTGATGGATGTAGGTATTTATTTCAGTATTTACTTTTATATTCCCTTTAATTTTATCGTTTATGGGAATCAGTTTATAATGATAACTGGCAATCTTTCCATTTTTCATAATAATGTCAAGCCTTCCCAAATAATGAAGAAAAGCACCGGTTTGTACTATCAGGGTATTTCTAACCTTAAATGGCTGAGGTACCACCACATGAGTATGAGCGCTAATGATAATATCAAGATATTTTACTTTTTTGGCCAATTTGACGTCTTCGCCGTAAAAGCCATCTCCATCAGGGTTCCCATCAATGGCCACCGGGGTCATTAGGCCTGCTTTATAATAATAACTGCCTTTAGGATATTCCCCGCTGTGGGATAGGCAGATAACCAGGTCGACATGCTTCTTTTTTTTCAGCATTTTGGCGAGTTTTCTTACCGTTTTTATTTGCTTTTCGACTTGTACGGGAGCTTTCAGCGGAGCTACTTCAGCAGCATTTATGCCCAATATTCCGATAATTCCGATTTTAATACCCTTTATTTTTACAATAGCATAAGGTAAAATGGTTTTATTTTCAAACAGTTTTGCCAGCTTATTATCCTTGGGGGAGCCGGGAACAGGAACTAAATTAGAAGAAATGATTTGTGGCAAACCGCCCTGTTTTTTTGCGGCAATAATATCTTCTGCCAAAGCATTGGGTCCATAATCAAATTCATGATTACCAATGGTAGTAAACTGAATTCCCATGGCTTTCATCAACGACAACTGAAAACCTGGTTCGGGTTCCGTAGGATTAAATAAAGACCCCATAAAAAAGTCTCCTGCATCTAAAATCAAGGTACCGTCAGGATTTTTTGCTTTCTGTTGTTTCAGCAAAGTAGCAAGGCGGGCAAAGCCCCCCAAAACTTTGCTGCCATTGTTAACAATAAGCGGGGTATAATCGGCCTGAGGCCCATCCCCGTTTATTCTTGAATGGATATCATTTGTGTGCAGGATGGTAATCTTTTGGGCATAAAGAAAACCGAAAGTGGCAAATAATAAGAATACCAGAAATGATAGTTTAATTGTTTTCATCTTTTATTATTTAAAAAATTAAGAAACACTAATAAAAAACAGGTCCAAAACTTCAAAATTAGGGAATTAACTTCAATTATCAGTAAAACCGGGATCTTTAAAAGGGACTTTTGGCAAAATAATTCGACGCACGAAGAATTTTACAACCGCGACAACCTGTTGGTTATTAAGATTATAAAATTTTGAGAAGGAAGGAGTATGAAGCCAAAAGTTTTACATTTCCTTGTATTTCACGCTGGCTAAAAACAGATTTCTTTAGCTGAATATTGAAGTTGTTTAAAGTTAACCTTGTGAATTTAAATGTATTAAGTTGTAAATCAGGAAATAAATACATTTTATTTTAAACTTCAAACAACTTCACTGTTAAAAATCAATAATTTAATAGCATTTTGCCTTACAAAGGCCTCAAATTATTCCACACTTTTCAACAGCACATAAAAAGCCGGCCGGGACGCCTTGAAAACAAACCTATACCGGTTTGTTAAATTTCACAGAATAAAGTATAGACTCTACCTGAAGCAGCAAATCGCGTTTTTTATGATTGGGATAATAAACGTATCCGAACAAGGTAACAAGGCGGTTGGTGTATTTATCCAAAAAAGTATAACTGATAAACGGGCCTCCCATAAAATCGTGTTCCACACGCCACAACCCGCGGATTTCAACAGCAAAATGGGTGGGAAAATCGGTTATCCTTTTAGCCTTTGGGAAAACAAATTTCCTGTCGATGGACATGTAAGAACCATTACTGGGGCCGGGGATATTATGCATTTGAAAAAGTTGTATTTGGTTCAGGATCCTGTCGCGGGAAAACTGTGCCGTATCTTTATAAGGTACTGAAATGATAAGGATACCCTGGCTGGAAAAATTAGATTCGTGACGAATCCACATAAAATGCGGCGTTGATTTGGCTACATAAAATCCTACAGGGACATCCAGTGTAAATGAAAAATTCTTTTTTATTGCCTTAATAACCTTATCGTTAAGAGTTGTGCTAAAAACTTTTAATATCCTGGCCCGCTCAAAAGCAAGATATTTCTCAACAAAATAATCTTTTTTGGCCATTAAAACTTTTACAAAAGACTGGGGCGTGGGGGCCGTCACTTTAAAAATCAACTGCGGGGCAGCCCATTTGTCTTTTTCCAACACAATTTTAGGCTCTTTTACTTTAGGATCAATATTGACAATAAAAATGTTCCGTTCACTTTTAAAAATATCGGTAAAGTTATCTGCTTTGATATGCAATATTTTGAATAATGGCTCTGGCTGGGGAAAGCCGTACATGTCTGCAGCAAAAACTTTTTTTATGGACTGTCCTATCTGCGTTTCCCATTGTTCTTCATTTTGCGTAACAATCAATAGCTCAGCTGTAGAGCCAATAGAAGCCTCTTTTCCTCCGTTACCCTCACCGTTGGAACAGGAAGACAACAAGAAAGGCAACAGTATAACAGAAAGTAAAAATGAAAACAAACCTGATTTTGTCATATTCTTTTTTTATGGTTTCTCATTAAATAACGCAAACTTGTCCCTCATATTTTGTTGGGGGAAACAATTTGATGAAAACAAAAAAGATTAACTCACTATGGCTATCTTTATTCTTTGTCCGGGTCGCAAATGATGTGAATTACGTATATGGTTGAGCCTTTTAATCTGTTCCACGGTAACGCCATCATATTCCTTGGCAATATCCCATAAAGTATCACCAGGTTTTACTATATGATAAACATATTTCCCGGAACGAACCGTATTTTTAGATTTTTTCACCGGTTTGTAAACAAACAGTTTTTGACCGGGGTAAATACGGGAAGACCTCAGGTTATTCCATTCTTTCAAATCGGTTGTTGTACAATGATACCTCCTTGCAATCAGCCCCAGGTTTTCTCCGGAACGGACCACATGTATGGTTTTAAATCTGGACCGGTATGTTGGAACAGGGGCTCTTTGGTAATACTGCCGGCTGTCGGCACCATAAACCACCAGTCTTTGTCCCGGATAAATCCGTGTACTGTGAAGGCCGTTCCAACGCATAAGCTGACTAATGTAAATATGGTATCGATGGGCAATCACACCGAGGTTATCGCCACTCCGGACAACAACCAGCCGTCTGCTGCTGGCCATTTTAATTTCGGCAAGCATTTTTGCGCGTGCTATTCCCTCTTTCGTTTTAAAAGCATACAATGCTTTTTCATTGTTCAAAAAGTCATCGGTAAACTGCCTTGGGATTCGCAGAATATAAGTTTGACCATTTATTGCAGGAATAATTCCCCGTTTAAACTCAGGATTTAAAAATTTCAATTCATCCATCGGGATTCCAAGCATTTCATGAAGCTGATTAAAAGTAAGTAAATCGTGCACCGTCACGGTATCAATATCATAAAAAAAGATACCTGGTTTCATAGGGAAAAGGTTGTGTTCAGGGGCATAGTGCATAATGTAATCGACAGCTATAAAAGCCGGAACATATCCTCTGGTTTCCCGTGGTAAAAATGGCCATATAGCCCAGTAGTTCTTGGCACCCCCTGCTCTCCTGATAGCACGGTTTACACTGCCCGCTCCCGAGTTGTAAGCTGCCATAGCCAGCGACCAGTTGCCATAAATATCATACAGGTCTTTCAAATGTTCACAGGCCGCCACAGTCGATTTGTAAGGATCATAACGGTCATCGACCAGGGATGTCACTTTCAGTCCATAAACTTTTCCGGTACCATACATGAACTGCCACAGCCCCTTTGCCCCTTTATCAGAACCGGCAGCAGGATTCAAAGCCGATTCGACCACAGCAAGATATTTCAATTCAAGAGGTAAATTAAAACGGTCCAAAACCTGTTCGATCATGGGAAAATATATTTCCGAAAGACCCAAAACTTTTTCTGTTAAAAGCCGCCTTTTATCCGCATACAAATGAATAAATGCTTTCACAGACCTGTTGTAAACCAATTCAATGGGAGTTTGCAAATTCAGGAAAGCAATTCGCTTGGCATAGACCGAATCAGGGTAGTGTGGTACCTGTCCGGGTTTAAATTTCGATTTCGCACGACAGGCGGTGTCAAACAACAAATAGCCTTTACTATAAAATTTTACATAAGCCAAACTATCCAATGCACGAACAAGGGGTGAATCGGTGATGAGTGTATGCCCGTGAAATTTTATGGTTTTGTGAATACTATCGTTGATACGGTCCAGAGCACCGATGGAAGCAGGTAAAGCAATAGTATCGCGAAAGGAAGGTAAATCTTTTTCCAGGCTGTCTTCGTTGATCAAAGTATCTGCTTTAAGAGAACTGGTGTCGGACGTTGAAAGAACAATTGTATCTGATGTTGAATCAGGAGGTTGTGAATCTTGTACGTTCTGGCTGAATATATCGCTTGTTCCCAAAGTCAACACAACGACAACGATGGCAATAATAATTCTTTTCATTCTTCTCTTTTTCCCAATTCTCAATGCAAATAACGATACTTTAAACTTAATTATTAAAAAAAAACTGTTAAAAAATATTATTAAAAACAATTTTTTATCACACTCCGGTAAAACCTGTCTTTCCCAATTTATTTTTTGTCATCGGGACCGGTTTTTGTATTTTCTTCTTTTTTCTTTTCAGGATTTTCGTCCATTCCTTCTTTAAATTCTTTTACCCCTTTACCGATACCGCGCATCAATTCAGGAATCTTGCGCCCGCCAAAAAGAAGAACAATTACCACAACAATAAGAATAATTTCCGGAGTGCCTATCCATCCGGCCTGTTGAATAAAAATTGTGTTCATAATAGCTTTTTGTTATTTATCCTCTCCAAACTACAAAAATACATAAAACTTCCTTGTGCCGGGGTGCAGTCATATTGTTTATTTTTCTCAAAAAAACAATATGGCATTTACTGCCAGGCTAAACAAAGATAAATGACAAATAAACAGCCGCAATAATAGAAGCCACAACGATAATTATGGTAACATTTCTCGGCAGTTTATCTGTTTCCGGATTATAATCCCAATCACTTTTCCACATTTGAGCTCAAATTTTTATGCAAATTACGGCAATTTATCCAAACGATATCCATTTTTGAAAGCTACCACAAAAGCATCGCTTATTCCGTTGTGGCTCCGCAACAGGTCACGTCGTGCACGTGCCTGCCCGTATGTATCGTAAGAACCAACCGTATAAATATAATAACCATTGTGTTTGTCCTCTCTGATATCGCTTTGTGGTATCCCATATTTCCGGCTAAGGTAAGCAATAGAAATGGGGTGTTCCTTCCTGGCCCTGATCTGTACCCGGTATTCAATGACCGGTCGTGGTGGTGATATTTTTGTGATTTTTTGTTGCCGGACAGGTATTTCGGAACGTAATGGTTGTGTGGACGGCACGGACTGTTTTACCTTACCGGCAGTTGCCGGAGGCATTACAGGCTGCATTTCAACCACACATGGTTTTTTCTTATTCAAACCATTGGTTTTGCCGGGAGCTTCCTGAACAACGTTTTTATGAACATAGACAGGGGTAGCCGGTACGGACCGAACTCTCCTGGCCCCAAACCGGTATGTTAACCCTACAGAAGTATAATTGTACACATCGTATTTGAAACGGTGCGTCCATCCCGCCATTCTGTTTGAATTCATTACCCGGCCGGCTGATTCAAAATTTACATCAAATTTTTTATTGATCCTAAAATTTACCCCTACCCCGCCTGTAAGAATTCCTTCCAACGTACGTCCTTTGATACCGGATCCGTAACCAAAGCCGATATATCCCGTTTTTATACCGGTCGTCAGGTCATAGAAAGAAGAATTATAATTGGTTAGTCCCACGCCCACCAGCAGGTAAGCACTGGCAAAGCGATCGGAGCGCTTTTCACCAAAAAGATTGTTTAAATTGATGGTGGTATTCAAATTGAATTCGATATAATCTCCCTGAAAATAACGGTTTAGTCTGGTATTGATACCAGCCAGCTGACCATACAATGCCTGTCCGCGTAAGCCGAAAACAGGGGTAAACTGGTATCCGGCCATCAGTCCGCCACCCAGTCTCCAAACATTGTTATTGCCATTTAAAGAGAAAAGTGAGTTTGCTGTTATGTCGTTTAAAAACAGGCTGGCTCCCCCATTTATGTTTATTTCCCAATAAGGTGAAAATTTTTTGTTTTGCGATATAAGAATTTGCGCCTTAGCGGTAAATATGAAGAGGGAAAATAAAACCAGTAAAAAAAACCTGGAAAAGAGGTAATTGTTTTTCATAATGATAGCATTTGCCGGTAAAAAAATATCATCGTATTTGAAGTTAAAATTAAAAGAATAACCGGCTTTGGCGAATTGCTATGTAAAGAAGATATTAACAACTCATTGTTATTTGATTTTCATGGCTTTTCAAAAAAAGAAAAACCAAAAAAAGGAGAGACTGCTGAACTTTGCCAGGATAATGCAAAACAAAAAAACATCAATATTTTATTGTAGCTTATTTAAGTTTATTCATCCATTGTTCAATTTCTTCCAACTGAACAGCAGGAATGGTAAGTTTGTTTTTTTTACGATAGCCGTTAAGCTTTTGCTGAACAACTGTGGCTTTTGTGTTTTTCAGATCATCGGGTGTGGAGAAACCGGCTTTGATCAAATGCTCGGCCCAGGCTGCATTCACCCCTGCGGCAATGAAATCTTCGGGACCATAAATTTTCATCGGCCTTTCAGGCCGCATTTGTGGAAAAAGCAACACTTCCTGAATGGAAGGTTGGTTGGTCAAAATCATCACCAGCCGGTCAATGCCAATACCCATACCCGAAGTAGGCGGCATACCATATTCCAGGGCCCGCAAAAAATCATAATCAATGTACATGGCCTCATCGTCACCTTTTTCTGCCAACCGCACCTGCTCTTCAAAGCGCAACCGCTGATCAATGGGATCATTCAGTTCGGTATAAGCGTTGGCCAGTTCTTTGCCATTCACCATCAACTCGAAACGTTCAGTCAACTCAGGATTGTCACGGTGCCTTTTGCATAAAGGGGACATTTCAACCGGATAATCGGTAATAAAAACAGGCTGGATATAATTACTTTCGCATTTTTCCCCAAAAATTTCATCAATGAGCTTTCCTTTACCCATAGAGGGATCTGTTTCGATACCCAGTTTATCGCACACTTTCCGTAAAGCACCTTCGTCCATACCGCTCACATCGAAACCGGTATTTTCTTTTATGGAATCAAGGATACTTATGCGTTGAAACGGGGCTTTGAAATCGATCATATTTTCTCCGACCTTTATCCGGGTGGTGCCATGCAAATCACGGACAATTTTCTCGACCATGGTTTCTGTGGTTTCCATCATCCACAGATAATCTTTATAAGCCACATACATTTCCATCTGGGTGAACTCCGGATTATGAAAACGGTCCATGCCTTCATTACGAAAGTCTTTGGCAAACTCGAAAACTCCTTCATATCCCCCTACGATGAGCCTTTTCAGGTAAAGTTCGTTAGCAATTCTCAAATAAAGCGGGATATCCAGTGCATTGTGATGGGTAACAAACGGGCGGGCTGCCGCGCCACCGGGAATGGGCTGCAGGATCGGGGTTTCTACCTCAAGATAACCTTTTTCGTTCAGGAATTCGCGCATTGAACGAAGAACCTTTGCCCGTTTCACAAAAATATCGCGAACATGTTCGTTTACAAC
>JALUYM010000214.1 GCA_027018745.1 Bacteroidales bacterium
CCCGATAAATTCTCCATCAAACCAGGTTTCAAGGACTGCCGGAACCCGGTTGATCCATTTTGTCACAGACACCGGAGCACCGCTGGTAAGGATGACTACTGTGTTTTTGTTGGCCCTAGCCACTTTTTGGATCAGTTCATCCTGATTATCGGGTAATATGAGGTTCTTCCTGTCGGCGCCCTCATGTTCAAAATGAGCCGAAGTTCCTGCAAAAATCAATGCGACGTCAGCCTTACGGGCTGCTGCTACGGCATTTGCTATGGATGCTTTCTGTGGATATTGCCAGTTCAAAGTCACCATTAAACTAACTCCCATATTTGGGTTATAGGGCATTATAGCATGATAATCCACTTTTACGTTATACATTTTTCCCTTTTCCAGTTTGACTGTGTACACATTTCCTTTTCCACCCATCCAATAAGGAACTTTCCCTGATTTTAAAACTTCTTTATTATTCAGATATAAAACAGCTTTCCCTACTGTATGAAAATTAAAAACATATTTTCCTGTTGAAGGTGCTTTTATCTTTCCTACCCAGCGTACTGTAAATTTCTTTCCTTTAAACGCAGGATTTGTTGCTACAGGCGTTACTTGTGCCGCGCCCTGGCGATAATCAATTTGTGTTGCAGTAGTGACAACGGGTTTCCCCTTAAAATTATCGTTATCAAAAAACTCTGCCTTTAGACCTTTTGTAACGCCATCTTTATGATAGAAAAAAACCGGTGCAACAGGTTGGGAATATTTAAAAAGAATACCGGGTGCATATTCTATAATTGCCTTGCCTTTAAGTTCCTTCCGTAATGCCGATAAGGGGCTGATGGCAAAAACGGGGTGAACCTGGGCGCTTCCGCCACCTACAGGGCGGGCATAAGCAGCATTGGGACCGATGACGGCTATTCGAAGTTTTTTGTTCACATTGAGGGGCAGGATATGATGCTCATTTTTCAAAAGGATAATTGCTTCTACGGCGGCCTGCAGGGCCTCTTTTTGATTCAGTTTGGAATTGATCAGCGAGTCGGTCAGCATTTGGGGATATTTCATTTTGGGCAACAGGTGCAACCGGTACTCCGCAGTCAAAATATGTCTAACTTTTTCATTAATGGTTGCCATTTTTACTTTACCGCTTTTCAGTGCCGGGAGCAGGGTAGAGTCGTTCAGGTAGGTACCGAAGGGCATTTCCAGATCCAGTCCGTTGTTTACGGTGGAAAAGGTACTGTGAACAGCGCCCCAGTCGGACATAATCAAACCATTATAATGCCAATCTTTTCGCATTATGTCATTCAACAAAAAATGATTAGCACTGCAAAACTGACCGTTCACCTTATTATATGCTGCCATCACGGCAATCACGTGTGCCCTCCGAACGGCAGCTTTAAAGGCTGGAAGAAAAATCTCACGTAGCGTACGTTCATTTATCTTTTCATCAATGGACGTCCGGTGGAATTCCTGGCTATTGGCCACAAAGTGCTTTACTGTAGCTCCCACGCCTTCTTCCTGCACTCCCAGGATATAACTAACACCCATCTGGGAAGTTAAAAAGGGATCTTCCCCAAAAGCCTCAAAAGTCCTGCCGTTAAGGGGATTCCGTGCAATGTTCACATTGGGCCCCAGGATGATATTCCGGCCTTTACCACGTACTTCCCGGCCTATACCCTGGCCAATCTTCCTGACAAGTGTTGTGTCCCACGTGGAGGCCAACGCTATCCCGGCAGGAAATGATGTGGCCCGTCCCCATCTTGCGCCTACAGGGCCATCGTCCATACGGATTGATGGAATTCCCAGTCGAGGGATGGGTTTGGTGCCCATGTTTAATCCACCCAAAAGATCAACCTTTTCTTTAGTGGTAAGATGAGACAGTAGATAACTTTTGGTCAGTTTGTCCTGTTTATTAACATTACGCTGACATGATGTGAAAAAAACGAAAAAAAGGAATGAGAATAGCATAGCTGTTCTAAATATATTTGGGAAAAACCGTGATGATTGTTTTTTCCCCAACAGCATCCTTCTTGTTAAGCAACTTGTTCATTTTCAGTATTTTATTGGATTTGTGAAAGCTGAGAAAATAATTTACATATCTTTTAAACATTTTAAAGAACTAAATCAATGGGGCCATCTAAAAATCACGTTATGATATTTCAGACAGTCCCATGATTTAAAAACTAATGAGAAAATTGTACAGACGCCACATTAT
>JALUYM010000215.1 GCA_027018745.1 Bacteroidales bacterium
AGCTTATTTAAAAGAGGATAAAATATTATTTAGTTGTGATTTTTTTGGTTCTCATCTGGCAACTACAGATTTATTTGTAACCGATGAGCCAAAAGTTTACGAAGCTGCTAAACGATATTACGCAGAAATAATGATGCCCTATCGTAATGCAGTCAGAAAAGATCTGGATAAAATTTCTGCTTATGATATAAATATTATTGCACCAAGTCATGGACAAATTTATCCCAACCCATCATTTATTATTGATGCTCATAAAGACTGGTTAGATGGTCCACTAAAAAACAAAGTAGTTATACCATATGTTTCTATGCATCAAAGCACAAAAAAAATGGTAGATTTTTTAGTTTCATCACTCGTAGAAAAGGGTGTTGGAGTGGAGCAATTTAATATAACAGTTACTGATATAGGCAAACTGGCAATCGCACTTGTTGATGCTGCAACAATAGTTATTGGTACTCCCACAGTTCTTGGTGGTCCACACCCCAGTGCTGCACATATAGCATATCTGGCAAATATATTACGACCAAAAGCTAAGTTTATTTCTATTATTGGCTCTTATGAATGGGGTGGAAAAACAGTAAATACGTTGGCCGCAATGATTTCAAGTCTTAAAGTAGAAATTATTGAACCTGTTCTCACTAAAGGCCTCCCCTCAGAAGAGTCTTTTAATGCACTTGAAAATTTAGCTGAAACTATTGCAGCTAAACACAAAGAACAGGGTTTAATATAGTCATTATGTTCTATTAACCTCAAAAGAAAAACCAATCCGTAATTTTGATATAGATTGGTTTTTTCTTATTTTAACAATTTATACAGGCAAGCGAAAATTTCCTAATCTCTGGTTTACATTTCGAAAGAAGCCAAGCCTTGCAGAATAAAATCCTGCTGACCTTTTTTACCTTCAGAAAAATCTGAATTCATTTAAGACTTTCAGACCATAAAAAAGGTTTACCCCAAGAGTAAACCTTTCACTATTATCTGTGATCCAGGCGGGATTCGAACCCACGACCCGCAGCTTAGAAGGCTGCTGCTCTATCCAACTGAGCTACTGGACCAAAATGTTGTTTTTTAAAACCTTAAAAGCCTCAAAATGCATGCCGGAAAGGTTTGTAAAATCCATTTTGCAAACTTTTATTCCGGCGATTTTTACAGTATGATGCAGAACGCCCCGCTCTCCAAATTCAGGGCGCAAAATTATAAAATATTTGTGACTTGGGAAGCTGAAAAATAAATCTTTCCTGTTGCCCCGGAAAACCTTTATATTTGGGTGATATTTTATTGACAGAAAAAAATGTTGGGATGCAGATAAAAAGGGCCGATAATTTAAATCGTATTCTTTTCATTTATACCGTCTTTGGCGTTGCCATAGCCTACATGGAATCGGCCATCGTTGTTTATCTCAGGGCATTGTATTATCCGCACGGGTTCAGTTTTCCGATGAAACAGATACCGATGAACATGGCATTGATAGAGATCGGCAGGGAAGCAATGACAATCATCATTATCTGGATGATCTCTTTAATTCCTTTCAGGGCTTTTAAAAAGCAGATTGCCCTGTTCATGTACATCTTCGGCATTTGGGATATTTTTTACTATTTCTGGTTGAAAGTTTTTATCAACTGGCCTGTACACATTTTAAACTGGGATATCCTGTTTTTAATACCGGTACCCTGGATTGGGCCATGTTTATCTCCTGTTTTGGTCAGTGCCGGCCTCATTCTTGCTGCCCTGTTCATCCTCAAATACCCCGGTTGTTTTGGTAAAAGGCTGTTAAATACATGGGAATGGACGGTCGAGATTATCTGTGCAGGGATCATATTGGCTACTTACGTTTATCAGGCAGGCAGTGTTTTAAAAGGAGAAGTTCCGGTTTATTACCCGTGGTGGCTATTTTTAATGGGGTTTATTGGCGGCCTGTTGATATTTTTCCGTCATTTTATCAAAGCAAAATAATGATTTGTTCCTGACTTGAAAAAAGTGGTTACGAGCATGCCAAATTGTTTATTGAAGTTGTTTAAAATTAACTCATTATTACTAAGTACTATATAAATCAAATGAGCAAATTCTTATTCATTTTTCCCTATTCAATCATTCTATTGCAATAACATGAATTCTAACTCGCCTGCGGCGAGATGGAATTCGGGTAATTAGTGTAATTCGTTGATAAAAACCAACGAATTACACTAATT
>JALUYM010000216.1 GCA_027018745.1 Bacteroidales bacterium
TTTTACCGAACGTTTTGTACTTCTGTTTTCAGAAGCCTTGGCTTTTGGTTTTACCTCTTTCTTTTCAGGTTCCTGCCATGTTTCAGTATGTGAAAGAACAATTTTTTTATTGTCTTTAGAAAACTCAATAACTTTAAAATTCAATTTATCATCAAGTTTAATATTGGTACCATCTTGCTTTTTCATATGGCGATTTGGAACAAACCCTTCAACACCATAAGGTAATGCTACAATTGCACCTTTGTCAATAACATTTATAACAGTTCCTTCATGAATAGAACCTAAAGTAAACACTGTTTCAAAAACATCCCATGGATTTTCTTCCAATTGTTTATGTCCCAGACTTAATCTACGGTTTTCTTCATCAACATCAAGTACTACTACATCAATTTTTTCACCAATTTTAGTGAATTCTGCAGGATGTTTGATTTTTTTCGACCATGATAAGTCACTGATGTGAATTAAACCATCAACACCTTCTTCAATTTCTACAAATATACCGAAGTTGGTAAAGTTACGAACTACAGCTGTATGTTTTGATCCTACAGGGTAACGGTCACGGATGTCTTTCCATGGATCCGGAATCAGTTGCTTCATTCCTAACGACATTTTACGTTCTTCACGGTCTAATGTAAGAATTACAGCCTCAACTTCATCACCTACTTTAAGGAAATCCTGTGCTGAGCGTAAATGCTGCGACCAGGACATTTCAGAAACATGAATTAACCCTTCCACTCCGGGAGAAATTTCAATAAATGCACCGTAATCAGCTATAACAACAACTTTTCCTTTTACTTTATCACCAATTTTTAAATTAGCGTCAAGTGAATCCCATGGATGAGGGGTTAATTGTTTTAAACCAAGTGCAATTCGTTTTTTATTTTCATCAAAGTCGAGGATAACAACTTTCAGTTTTTCATCAAGCTGTACTACCTCTTCAGGATGGTTAATGCGTCCCCATGACAAGTCGGTAATATGAATTAATCCGTCAACACCACCAAGGTCAATAAATACACCATAGGAAGTAATGTTCTTAACAGTTCCTTCAAGTACTTGTCCTTTTTCCAGTTTAGCAATAATTTCAACTTTTTGCGCTTCCAGTTCGTCTTCAATCAATGCTTTATGAGAAACAACAACGTTTTTATATTCCTGATTAATTTTAACCACTTTAAATTCCATGGTTTTATTCACAAACACATCGTAATCACGAATAGGTTTAACGTCAATTTGAGATCCCGGTAAGAAAGCTTCTATACCAAATACATCTACAATTAAACCACCTTTGGTACGGCTTTTTACATAACCATTAATGACTTCCTCTTTTTCATAAGCTTCATTAATACGATCCCATGCACGAAGCAAACGTGCTTTTTTATGTGATAAAATCATCTGACCGGAGGCATCTTCCTGATTTTCAACATAAATTTCTACCGTGTCCCCAACTTTTAAGTCTGGATTATAACGGAATTCGTTTCTGGGAATTACCCCGTCCGATTTGTACCCAATGTTAACAACTACTTCTCTGGAATTTAATGCAACAACAGTTCCTTCAATAACTTCATGCTCTGTAATTGGACTTAATGTTTTTCCGTAAAGGTCTTGTAATTTAGCTCTTTCATCAGCTGAATAGATGTCTTTTTTGTTGCTTAGCGCATCCCAATCAAATTCTTCTGGCTCGTTGGTTTTGGTTTCTTTTGGTTCTGCAACCGGTGCCTCTTCGGCTTTTTTTTCAGCTACTGCTTCAGTATTTTCAACAGGTGCCGCTTCGTTTTGCT
Source organism: Bacteroidales bacterium (assembly GCA_027018745.1). GTDB lineage: Bacteria > Bacteroidota > Bacteroidia > Bacteroidales > F082 > Sulfidibacterium. The sequence continues at coordinate 1,776 of JALUYM010000216.1, forward strand.
CAACGGTAACCTCTTTGTTTTCAGTGGCTTCCTGAGCTTTTTTTTCGTTTTCTGACATTAAAAACTACTTGCGTTTCATCCCAATCACCCGGTTTTTTGAACATGAAACTGGTTAAACTTCATTTTATTTTTGTTTTAATAATTTGATCATTAAATATTTAGACCAATTCCGGGCGGCATTAAAACAAGGGTGCAAAAATAATACTATTTCATTGATTATAAAAGTTTTTTTAGTATTTTTTAAGGGGAACTGCCGCATTTAAGTGCGGCACCGGGCTGTCCGCTATAATCCTCATTACAAAAAACTTTCCGGTAAAGGGTTTTGCAGGGCTTCTCAGGTCGCCCTGCCCTCCCCTTCCGTCAATGCTTTTTGTAATTCCGGGTTGCCGCTGCCATCCCTGTCCCAATTAAAA
>JALUYM010000217.1 GCA_027018745.1 Bacteroidales bacterium
TGTTCTTTTTCATTTTTTTGGTTTTTAAATTTTATTGTTGATGAATTAATATGCTTGTCAGTTTTTGCAGGTTGCCTGTGGCAAGATAAAGGTTGCTAAGCGACACATAATAATCGTATAATGTTTTGTCGGCTTCTATTCTGACTTTTTCATACATCAGGCGGGCATCAATTACATCGATCGATTTGGCCATGCCTTCATGAAAACGTTTTTCGGTAATGGCATAATTTCTTTTTGCCAACACAATTGTGGGTTGCAGTTTGCGGTAACGTTCTTCGTTGTTGAGTACCTGACGGTAAGATTTGTCAATCCAGAGGTTTATTTGCTGGTGTGCATACTGGTCGGCGGCTTCCACCTCTTTTTGCAAATGTTGTGCAGCTTTCAGATTGTTGAACTTTTTACCGCCACGAAACAGGTTGATACGTGCCTGAATGCCGACCATGAAAGGGGGTGGAATAACAGGATATTTGTTCCGGAAGGTACTGTAAGTTCCCCAAATTCCAATCTGTGGCAGAAATTCCGCTATTTTAAGGTTCCTGTTTTGTTTTACCATGATTTTTTTCTGTTCAATCATTTTAAAAAGCGGTTGTGTGTTTTTAGCTTCCCTTTGTAACCATTCCAGGTTTAGAGGGCAGGCTTGAAAACGCAGGGTGCCGGTAACTTCTATCGGGGTATTTTGTTTTATTCCCATGCTTGTTTTTAATGCCAGTTTGGCCAGTTGCAGCCTGTTTTCATCATCTGAAAGGTCACGTTGCGCATTGGCGACAGCAACCTCTGCCCTTAATCTGGTGTAGGGTGGCAACATGCCCGTCTTAATGGCTTTTTCTGTTTCCTGTTCGTGACGTTTCATTCCGGCCAACACCTGCTTTCTGGTTTTTACGACAGTTTTAAGCAGGACAACGGCATAATACCGGTCGATGGTTTCTTTTATAATTTTGTTTTTGGTTTGACGCAGCTCATCATTAGAATAATTCCATTCTGCATTTGCGTATTTTTTTCCGGCTATGAGCTTTCCCCCGGTAAACAGTGGTTGCATGAGTGTGAAATTTAGATTAGGATAGTTTTGTTGATCAATGTTGAGGTTTTGGGAGGGTAATCGTTTTATGCCGGCCAGTGTTTTGGCAAGGATCATTTGCTCACCGGGCGGTAATTGAAGGCTTTCCCCGAGGATAGAACCATAATTTGTCATCAGGTCATCAATAGATCCTTTGAGCAGGGACATGTTGACCTCTGGGTTTTGGCTCATCCAAGAGAACCCCCCGTTAACGCTTATGGATGGAAAGAAATTTCCGACAGCTGATTTTTTCAAATATTTCTTCTGTTCGGTTTTTTCCCTGAATTCTTTGATTTTGGTATTATTTTGCAGAGCGCTGTAAAGTGCTGCTGACAGGTTTACCCGGCGTATAGGTTCCTGTGCATGGCTTCTGTAAGGGATCAAAACCAGCCATGATGTCAGCAAAATCATGGCGGTTAGGGACCTTTTATCTCTCCGGTAAGGGATGTAGGAACTAAAAAATGGTTTTTGTTTCATTCTTTGTATCATTTTTTAATGGTTTATTGAATATTCAAAATATCAGTTTCACTGATCAACTTTTTATGAATTTTTTGCTTTGCAAAAATAGTACCATTTTTTAAATAATTGACTAAATCTGTTTAAAAGTTAAAAAATATAAAAAAAATAAAGACAAAAAGCCAGTTTAGGCAATTTGGTAAAAAGAGAAAAGGAACCAAAAACCCGGAGAGGTTTTTATGATTTTCGGATACTATGAACCATCAGATTGAAAAAGTATCTTGTTTCAATTCATTATAGTTTCAATCCTTGTTTTAATGGAAGGCGGTCTTTAAAGTATTGACTGCCAACGGCAGTCTGTCTAAAAACCACCGCATATTTGCTTATTTTTAACGGTTTTCTGGTTAAAATCAACCAAATATACACCTGTTAATAAGGACGGAAGTCATCAACAATTTGAAGACTGTTTTAGGGTTTTTAGACAGTCTGACGGTATAGCCATTGTCAGGCTTTCGTGCTTCTTTTTTCACTTAAGTTTAATTGATATTTCAAGGTGTCCACCCAGTCCTTCATTGATAATTCTCTGTAGTGTTGAAAATCGAATGTCTTTTAGGTTTCGTTCCAATTTTGAAATGTAAGATTTATTCGTTCCCGCCAATTTGGCTAATTGTTCCTG
>JALUYM010000218.1 GCA_027018745.1 Bacteroidales bacterium
CGCTTTGCAAAACTTAGAAGGCAAAATTTACCGCAAAATCCGTGACATGCTGCAGGATGAAGATACACGCAAGGAGATCACCCGCCAGTTTCCCCATCCGGCATTAAAAAGAAGAAATACAGGCTATGCGTTGGACCTGATCATGCAAACGGAACCTTTCATTCACAACGGGGTACCGTTCAATTTCTCCCGTTTACTGGCCGGCTCTGAAGGTACTCTCGCCCTGACCACTGAAATCAAACTCAACCTGGTTCCACTTCCCTCACCAAACAGGGCCCTGGTATGCGTTCATTTGGATACCATAGCAGAAACGTTAAAAGCCAATCTTGTTGCACTGAAATTCAAGCCCTATTCCATAGAGCTGATGGACCGTACCATTTTGGAACTTACCCGCGAAAATATTGAGCAACGCAAAAACCGCTTTTTTGTCAAAGGAAATCCCGGCGCTATTCTCATTGTGGAACTGGCTGAAGAAAACATGGGGGAAATAGCCAAAAAAACCAAAGCTTTGGAAGCAGCTTTGAGAAAAGAAAAACTGGGTTACCACTTTCCGGTAGTTACCGGTCAGCAAATGGACCAGGTTTGGGACCTTCGAAAGGCAGGTCTGGGCATTCTCAGCAACATGCCGGGCGACACCAAACCCGTTTCCGTTATCGAAGACACAGCTGTCCTGCCCGAATTACTTCCGCAATATATTGCAGAATTTCAGGAAAAAATACTGCACAAATTCAACATTGATTGCGTTTATTACGCCCACATCTCTACCGGTGAGTTGCATTTGCGCCCCGTGCTGAACCTGAAAGACCCCGAAGACATCAAACTGTTTTATAAAATAGGCCGTACTTCTGCCGAACTGGTCAAAAAATACCGCGGGTCGCTCAGCGGCGAGCACGGTGACGGAAGGTTGCGGGGTGAATTTATCCCCCTCATGGTAGGCGATAAGGTCTACAATCTTTTTAAGGAAATCAAACAAACGTGGGACCCTCAAAATATTTTCAATCCGGGAAAAATTACCGATACGCCCCGGATGAATACCCATCTGCGTTACGAACCCGGACAGGAAACCCCCGAAATAAAAACTTACTTCGATTTTTCCAAAGACCTCGGTGTAGTACGGGCAGCAGAAAAATGCAACGGCACCGGCATTTGCCGTAAATCAGCTGCCATAGGCGGCACCATGTGCCCCAGTTACATGGCTACCCGCGATGAGGACAAAACCACCCGCGCCCGGGCCAACATTTTGCGGGAGTTCATCAGCAAACCCAACCAGAAAAACCCCTTCGACCACGAGGAAATCTACCGCGCCCTCGACCTCTGCCTCATGTGCAAAGGGTGTAAATCGGAATGTCCTTCGAGTGTGGATATGACCAAGCTGAAAGCCGAATTTCTGCAACATTACTACGAAGCCCACGGCGTGCCCTTGCGTTCGCGGCTCATTGCCAATATCGCCAAAGTCAACAAGCTCGGGAGCCTGATGCCTTCGCTGTATAATTTTGTCCAGAAAAACAACCTGTTGTCAGGACTGAATGCCAAAATTTTCGGCTTTGCCCCACAGCGTAAATTTCCGTTGCTTTCAAAAATCACACTGGACAAATGGATGCGCAAAAACGGTAAAAACCTCAACGGAAAGGCGTATCCCAACGGCAAAGTCTATCTTTTCAACGATGAATTTACCCGTTTCAACGATACCGATGTGGGCATCAAAGCCATTTTACTACTCACCAAACTGGGATACCAGGTAGTGCTGCCCAAATCGCTCGAAAGCGCCCGTACTTACATTTCCAAAGGACTGGTGAAAAAAGCCAAAGCCATTGCCAACGCCAATATACGGATGCTGAAAGACAAAATTTCGGAAGATACCCCGCTGGTAGGTATCGAACCTTCCGCCATTCTGACTTTCCGGGATGAATATTTAGACCTGGCGGACAACGGCTTACGCAAGACAGCAGAAAAACTGGCAGCTAATTCGTTGATGATCGATGAGTTTCTGGAAAGGGAAATGAAAGCCGGAAAGATCACCAAAGACCGGTTCACAACAGCCAGCCGGCACATCAAGCTGCATGGGCATTGTCATCAAAAAGCACTGGCCTCTACCAAACCCACACTGTTCGTTTTAGGCTTTCCCGAAAATTATACTGTGGAAGAGATACCCTCAGGATGTTGTGGCATGGCCGGCGCCTTCGGGTACGAAAAAGAACACTACGAACTCTCTATGAAAGTGGGGGAACTGGTACTTTTCCCGGCTGTACGCAACAGCAGCAAAGAAACCATTATTGCCGCCCCCGGGACTTCATGCCGCCATCAGATAAAAGACGGCACACAACGTACAGCATTACATCCCGTAGAAGTACTGTATGATGCCCTCATCGAAACGGAAAAACTGAAAGACATTTAATCATGGAAAGAGCAGAACAACTTTTGGCAGAAATAAAAGAAACGATAACCTTGCCGCTTCACATCCTCGCTGTTTGCAGCGGTTACAAGGTAACTATTCAGAAAAACCATCTCGAAGAACGGTTGCCCCAACAGGTTCATATCCATTACGGACCAGGATGTCCGGCCTGCCTGGCTTCTCCGGCGTTCATTGACAAGCTTCTCGAATACGGAAAACGCAGCAATGTCATCATTGCCACATACAATGACCTGCTGGGCATTCCGGGAACAATATCCACACTGGAAAAAGCCCGTACTTCCGGAGCCGACATAAGAACAGTTTCTGCTATTTGGGATGTTTTGTTGCTTGCCAAAAAAAACCGAAGGAAACGTATTGTCTTTCCTGCCCTGGGCTTTGAGTCGGCTGCGTCTTCTACAGCTGCGGCTATTTTACAGGCTAAAATAGCGGGCATTTTCAACTTTCAGGTTTTATGCGATCACAAAAGAATGCCCGCCTGTATGGAAACAGTTTTGCAAAATAAAGAAATTCCCGTTCAGGGACTGATCACCTCGGGAAGGGTAGCTGCCAGTATGGGGTCGGATTATTTCTTGTCTTTTTCCGAAAAATATGGTATTCCGCAGGTCATTAGTGGCTACAGGCCGGAAAATTTATTGGAAGCCATACTTGCACTGGCCAGACAAATCACCCATCAAACAAAAAAAACGGAAAACCTTTTCCTCGAAGCTGTGTCAGCCAAAGGCAATATCAAATCGCATCAGCTTCTGGAGGAAGTATTTGAGAAGGAAGACACTTTTTGCAATGGTTTTGGAATCGTAAAAAATGGAGGGTTCAGAATCAAGGATGAATACCGTATGTTTGATGCGGAAAAGGTTTTTTTTGATGTAAAAACGATGGAACCGGCCATGGCTGAAGGCTGTTTGTGCGGGGAAATTATGCGGGGCATAAAAACGCCGCCCGATTGTTCCCATTTTGGCAAAGACTGTAATCCTATCCAGGCATTAGGGGCTTGTATGCATTCCGAAGAAGGACCCTGCCGGGTGGAATTTTTGTTTGGCAGAAACTTTTAAAGTGCATACGTATCCCCCTGGACACTTAAAAAAGTATGGGGAAAAACCTCACGTGCTTCTTTCAGCAGATGATCGGGGGTGGAAAAACGGGCTGAAAAATGTCCCAACAGCAGTTTATCCACTTTGGCCCTGGCAGCCAGTTGTGCCGCCTGCCGTGCCGTAGAATGATACTTCTCGGCTGCTTTGTCCGCCATAGCGTCGTCGAAAGTTGCTTCATGATAAAGCAAATCAACTCCCCGGAGGTAAGGGATCAGTTTCTCATCATAGGCTGTATCGGAACAAAAAGCATAACAGCGCGGCTTCGGCGGAGTTTTGGTGATATCTCTGTTCGGCAAAGCCGTACCATCCGGCAAAACAAAATCCGCCCCCTGCTTTATCTGGTGCATCTGTGCCACCCCCGGATGATACTTTGCCACAAAATCCTTGCGCAGGTTTCGTTCTTTCGGTTTTTCCCTGAACAAGAACCCCCAAGTCGGGATCCGGTGGTTTAACGGAAAACAGGTAACTTCAAGATCACCATCTTCATAAATAATACCTGATGCAGGCATCGGATGAAACAAAAGGGGAAATTTAAGCCGGGTATCCGATGCTTTCAACTGCATAAGCAAAATTTGTTCTAAAGGTTGCGGGCCATAAACGTGTAACGGTTTTTCGCGCCCGAAAAGATGCAGGGTGGAAATCAGTCCGATGAGACCGAAATAATGATCACCATGTAGATGACTGATAAAAATATGGGACAGGTTTCTGTATGAGACCTGGTATTTAATCATTTGCATTTGCGTTCCTTCACCACAGTCAATCAAAAAACGATGTTGATTGTAATGCAACATCTGGGCGCTGGGATTTTGCCATGCTGTTGGCACTGCCGAACCGTTACCCAAAATGGTAATGCTGAAATCAAGCATATATTTTTTCTTTCAGTTATCAAATGTACATGAAATTCCTGTTTGGCAAAAAATCAAAAAGAAAAAACAAAAAAAAGCCCCTTCTTTCCGAAAAGGGGCTTTTTTGTACAATAAAAAAAGAAACTATTTGCTTTTCTTTTCTTCTTTTTCCAGATCTGATTTCAAGTGGGCCAAAACATCTAAGTCGCCGAGCGTAGTTTTTTCGATTTTCTCGTTCAACTTCTTCATAGCGCGTTTGGTGTTTTTGTTTTCACTTTCTTTGGAACTTTTCTTTTCCGGTTCCTGGTAAGTTTCCAAATGCGAAAGAATAATCTTTTTATTATCCTTTGAAAATTCGATCACCTTGAAATCCAGTTTATCATCTACTTTAAGGTTGGTGCCATCGGCTTTTTTCATATGGCGGGTCGGAACAAATCCTTCTACACCATAGGGCAAAGCTACTACGGCACCGCGATCCAGTACATTGATCACTGTTCCTTCGTGAACTGAGCCCAAAGTAAAGACCGTTTCAAAGACATCCCATGGATTTTCTTCCAACTGTTTGTGACCCAAACTTAAACGGCGATTTTCTTCGTCAACATCCAAAACGACTACATCGATCTTTTCACCAATTTTGGTAAACTCAGCCGGATGTTTGATCTTTTTCGACCAGGAAAGGTCGCTGATATGGATTAAACCATCCACACCTTCTTCAATTTCAACAAAAATGCCAAAGTTGGTAAAATTACGAACCGTAGCGGTATGTTTGGAACCAACAGGATAGCGGTCGCGGATATCTTTCCACGGATCCGGAATCAGCTGGCGCATGCCAAGAGACATTTTACGCTCTTCGCGGTCGAGGGTCAGGATAACAGCTTCCACTTCATCCCCTACTTTCAGAAAATCCTGAGCGGTACGAAGATGCTGCGACCACGACATTTCCGAAACATGGATCAAACCTTCCACGCCTGGAGATATTTCGATAAAGGCACCGTAATCGGCAATTACCACCACTTTACCTTTTACCTTGTCCCCCACTTTCAGGTTTTCATCCAGCGAATCCCACGGGTGCGGGGTCAACTGTTTCAAACCAAGGGCAATCCGTTTTTTATTCTCATCAAAATCAAGGATAACCACTTTCAGTTTTTGATCCAGTTCTACCACTTCCGAAGGATGATTGATACGTCCCCAAGACAGATCGGTAATGTGAATCAAACCATCAACACCGCCTAGGTCAATAAATACGCCATAGGAGGTAATGTTCTTAACAGTTCCCTCCAAAACCTGTCCTTTTTCCAGTTTGGCAATAATTTCCACTTTCTGGGCTTCCAGTTCTTCTTCAATAAGGGCTTTGTGCGAAACCACCACATTTTTATATTCCTGGTTGATCTTTACGACTTTAAATTCCATGGTTTTGTTCACAAACACATCGTAGTCGCGGATAGGTTTCACATCGATCTGCGAACCGGGCAGAAAAGCTTCAATACCAAATACGTCAACGATAAGCCCGCCTTTGGTACGACTTTTTACATAACCATTAATGATCTCTTCTTTTTCATATGCTTCATTGATACGGTCCCAAGATTTCAGGATACGGGCTTTTTTGTGGGAAAGGATCATTTGTCCGGAAGCATCTTCCTGGTTCTCAACGTAAATCTCCACCGTATCGCCTACTTTCAAATCGGGATTATAACGAAATTCGTTGAAAGGAAGTACTCCATCTGATTTATAGCCAATGTTCACCACCACCTCACGTGAATTGATGGAAACCACCGTACCTTCAATAACTTCGTGTTCGGTAATAGAGCTGAGGGTTTTGCTGTAAACATCTTCCAGTTTTAGACGTTCTTCTTTTGAATAGTCGTCCTGCTTGGTGTTCAATGCATCCCAGTCAAACTCTTCTTCCGGTTCGGTTTTTTTTGTTTCCTCCTCTTTTTCAGCTTCTTCTGCTGCCGGAGTTTTCCCTTCTTCTTTTACTGATTTTTCAACTGCTTCAGTTTTGGGTTCTTCAGCTTTGGGTTCTTCAGCTTTTTCATCCCCAACTTCAGCTGCAACAGTCTCTTCGGCTGCCGCTTCGGTCTTTGGTGCTTCTGTTACTTTAACCTGGGGTTCAGCAGCTTCTTCGGCTTTGGGTTCAGCCTTCCCGGTGATTTCGGTTTTTGTTTCTTCAGCAGTTACTTCTTCTTTTTCGGCTTTTGCTTCTGCTGCTTTAGTTTCATCTACATTCGCTTCCGTTTCAGGAACCTCGTTGATGTTTTTTTCGTTTTCTGACATAAAAAATACTTGTGTTTTATTTCAACCGTCCGATACTTGTGAAAATAAAACGGGTTAAACATTCATTTAAACTTGTTTAAAAAATTGATGAATAAATCATTACACCAATTTCGGACTTTTTAAAACAAGGCTGCAAAAATAGCTATTTTTCTTTAATTTCTATATGAAGAAAATATTTTTCCGGATATATTGCCTAAATATTTTGAGAAACATTGGATAAAATACCGGCAACCGTCTCTGTACCAGTTGGTATACACGGCAAATGCTTTTCCAATAAAGTAGCAATGGAAATGGATGGAAACGTGCCTTCAGATTAATATCCAAAGTCTAAATCCAGTTCATTTTTCATCCGGTTCAGTTTCGGGTATTCTTTCGACAGTTTTTTAAAGCGATCGCGGTCGGAGTAGGCTTCATCTTTAGCAACGTTTTTGTCTACAATAGCCTTTAATGTTATTTGATTGTTATCTAAATGGCTTTTTAAATAGTCCATCAAAACATTAATATTCAACACATCCGACTGAATAATACTGTTGGGGACATGGTACTCGATCCGGAAATTTTCTTTCACTACAGGATGCCCTTTGGACAACGTCAGTGCAAAACTGGGCGATTGTTTTTTGTATTTATCCACGAATTCATTCCAAACCCGTTCCAATTCTTCCTGGGAAAAGTTATTGGTAATGGGGATATCCTCTTCCCCTGTTTTCCTGTCATTTCTGTTTTTCAGGGCTTCGAGGGTGCTTTTAATGGAAATATTCCGAACGGCATGGCCATGACCTGCACCGGATCCGGCAGAGGTGGTTTTCACTTTGCGCCGGACTGTTGAGGCGGCAGCAACTTTTGGAGAATGTTGTCCGGCATCGGAAACATCCCCGGTCTTTTCAGGTTCACCGGAAACGGAAGCAGGTAAAGTCGTTTTTTCGTGCACCGGGTCGGCGGCAGGTGATGTTCCTGAGTTTTCAGGCGAACTGTTGCCCTGATTTTGTTTGGAAGAAAACCTGGGTTTTGAAGAAGAAGATGATGTTTGTTGTGCGTTCGGTTTTTCCGGTAGAGAAGCGGTTTTTCGATAAACAGGTTTTGCCTCTGTCGAGGCCGTAACCGGCACCGCATCATTGCCGGCCGGCTGGCCCTGATGTAAGGTACTCAACTGTGTTAAGGCAATTTCCACATGAAGCCTTTTGTTGTTGCTGGCCTTATAGTTCAGATCATATTGATTACAAATATCCAACGCTTTGAACAAAAATTCCCTGCTGCAATGCACTGCCTGCTGCTGATAATGGTTACGCAGGGAGGGACTGGATTGCAACAGGGCAGCTGTTTGGGGATATTTTGCCACCAACAGTTTACGAAAATGATCGTTAAGCCCCCCGAGAAAATCCTGGCCATCGAAGCCGTTTTGCAAAACATCATCAAATATCAGCAATAAAGAAGAAAAATCCCCCTGAAGAATGGCATCAGTTACCCGGAAATAATATTCATAATCGAGAATATTCAAATTCTCAATCACATTTTTATATGTAATCTTATTTCCGCTGTAGCTCACAATCTGGTCAAAAGTGGACAATGCATCGCGCAAAGCACCATCCACTTTTTGTGCAATGATATGCAAGGCTTCTTCTTCTGCTTCAATACCTTCGTTTTTAGCCACATAAGCCAGGTGTTTGGCGATGTCCCCCACACTGATACGTCGGAAATCAAAGATTTGACAGCGGGACATAATGGTAGGAATAATTTTATGTTTTTCGGTAGTGGCCAAAATAAATTTAGCATAAGCCGGAGGCTCTTCAAGCGTTTTCAAAAAAGAATTGAATGCCTGTGTCGAAAGCATATGAACCTCGTCGATGATGTATACCTTATACTTTCCGGCTTGCGGGGGAATACGGACCTGGTTGACCAGGGCGCGGATATCATCCACCGAATTATTGGAAGCAGCATCCAACTCATGGATATTAAATGAGGCATTTTCGTTAAAAGCCTTGCAGGATTCGCATTCATTACAAGGTTCACCTTCGGGGGTCGGGTGCAAACAGTTGATGGTTTTGGCCAGGATACGGGCACAGGATGTTTTCCCTACGCCACGAGGGCCGGTAAAAAGAAAAGCCTGCGCCAAATGCCCGCTGACAATGGCATTTTTCAGGGTTGAAGTAATGGCATCCTGCCCTACTACCTCTGCAAAAGTGGACGGACGGTACTTCCTTGCCGATACAATATAATCATCCATGAAACATATTTTGATTTTCAAAAATACATCAAATTTTGGCATCCTGCACGATAACCAAAAAGCAATTAAAATTTGAATGAATGTTTAATTTTGGCAAAATAAGAATCAAGAAAAATCAGGACGTGTCAGATATTACAGTAAAAAGAATAGATCGAACGCAGTGAAGATATGCCACATTTTGATGTATAATCGGTATTGCTTGTCAGATGGCTTCAGTGGAGATATAAAAACAAAAAAACCGGATACTTTTCAGCATCCGGATTCCCTATGATAAATTTTTTCGCTTATGCTAATTTGCTGACATGTTTTGCAATCTTTGACTTTAAATTACCGGCCTTGTTTTTGTGGATAATTTTTTTCTTAGCCAGTTTATCAATCATTGCGTACAGCTTGGGCAATTGTTCCACGGCTTCATTTTTATCAGTCGTTGACCGGAATTTTTTCACTGCGTTCCGTACTGTTTTAGCATAGTAACGGTTATGCACTCTTCTTTTTTCGTTTTGTCTGATTCTTTTAAGAGCTGATTTGTGATTAGCCATAATTCTAATTATTGTTTTTATAATTCCTTTTGGGGCTGCAAAATTAAATAAACTTTTAATATAAAAAAGGCTTTATCCCTTTTTTTCAACTTTAATGTACTTTTACCCGGCCGGTAAGCATCGGTTCATCCCGCATCTCCATTCCCTCAAGGGTTACCGTGTAAAACCGGTTGTGTTTCAATCCTTTTTGTCTGATGACGACCGGGACGTAATGTTCGCCATAGCCGATGGCAAAATCTTGTTCATCAAACCGTTCCACCAATACTGTTTGTTCTTTTCCAATAAGTGATTTTCGGTATTGCAGTTTCATTTCGTCCGAAAGTCTTCGGATAATTTCGGAACGGCGGGTTTTTTCTTTTTCAGGGACCTGGTCCGGCATATGTTCGGCTTTTGTACCATGACGCACACTGTATTTAAACGTGTGAATATGACCAAATTGCAGCCGTTTGGCCAAGGCTATGGTTTCGCTAAAATCTTTTTCCGTTTCACCCGGAAAGCCAACGATAATGTCGGTTGTCAGGTTAAAATACGGATAACGCCGGCGTAATTCATTGGCCATTTCTTCAAACAGGCCGGCGGTATACATACGTCGCATTTTCAGTAAAACATCTTCCGAACCACTTTGCAAGCACAAATGCAAATGGGGTGTCAGTTTGGAATGAGAGAACAAACGGAAAAAACTTTCGGTGAAGCCATCAGGCTCCATGGAAGAAATACGCAACCGAAAATCGCCGGGTATTTCCAAAATCTGTTCCACGAGCCTTTCAAAATCGGTATTACCATCCTTGTACCTGCCAATGTTCACTCCGGTAAGTATAATTTCTTTATATCCAAAAGCAATTACCTGTTTAATATTTTCGTAAATATCTTTTGCCGGCCGACTTACAGCACGTCCGCGCACCTTCGGAATAATACAGAAGGAACAAAAATTGTTGCATCCATCCTGAATTTTGATCAGGCTGCGGGTGTGCAAAGTGGTTTCGGCGGGTTCGTAACCAAACAGGTCCTTTTCAAAACGGTCGGGCGTAACCACTTCGCCGTGGGCCCAGGCATCTACCAGCGAGGTAATGGCCGCTTTGTGGTCGTTGTCCACCACAAAATCCACTTTACCGCTTTTTTCCAACTGTTCTTTGTAATGGGTGGCCATGCAACCGGTCACGATCTTCAGGGAATCAGGGTGTAACCTTTTCATTTGGTTTATCACCTGTTTTGATTTGTGGTCGCTTTGATTGGTAACAGTGCAGGTATTCACCACATAAACGTCGGCATCATCACTAAAATCCACTATCTGATAATCTATTTTGGAGAACTCGGAGATCAGCGCATCGGTTTCAAACAAGTTCAGCCGGCACCCTAAAGTTTTGAATGCTATTTTTTTCTTCATATCTCAGCATTTACCGGGTGTTCGATCTCTTTCGACACCAATTCCCCTTCCATGGAAAAGGGGGCAGCACTATGTATCTTTATTTTTACAAACCGGCCGATGAGGTTTTCGTCTTCAGAACCAAAGCGCACAATGATTTTTCCTTCTGTCAGGGCAGAAAGATAACCGCTTTTTCGGTCTTTGCCGCGTACCAGCACTGTCATGGTTTTCCCGATAAGGCTTTTGTTGTATGCCAGCGAATGTTTCATTAATTCCTCGGTAAGCAAATGATAACGGGCTTTTTTCACCGCTTTGGGAATATCATCAGCCCACCGGGAGCTGACAGCACCGGGCCGCGGCGAATATTGTGCTATGTAAGCCATGTTGTATTTGAACTCTTCCATGGCCTTTCTTGTGTTTTCAATTTGTTCTTCCGTTTCACCGGTAAAACCTACTATAATATCGGTAAACAGCGTTGCTTCAGGCAACAGCCGGCGAATTGTCTGTACAATATGGCGGTATTTTTCCACCGTGTGCTTTCGGTTCATACGTATCAGCATGGCATCGTCGCCTGATTGAATAGGTAAATGAATTTGTTTGGCCAGACAGGAATACCTGGCAATCACTTTTATAACCTCATCGGTCATATCGCGTGGATGGGGTGAAGTGAAATAAACCCAGAATTTTTCCCTGTGGTTGTCACCAAATTCGCCGATCATGCGCAGCAGGCCGGCAAAAGATACCTCCTCCCCTTTTTTGTCCAATCCGTAGGAGTTAACATTTTGTCCCAGCAGGGTGATGCTTTTGTAGCCTTTTTCCACGAGGTCTTTCAGCTCTCTCATAATCTCACCCGAAGGTCGTGACACCTCCCGCCCACGGGTATATGGAACGGCACAATAAGTACAAAACTTGTTGCATCCGTTTTGAATGGGAATAAACGCCTCCCATCCAGAGCTGTATTTCGGGGTAATATGCCAAAATTCTCCTATTCCCTTTTCGGGATGTGATAATTTTTCTTCGTGACCGGGCAAAACCGCCTTGTCCATACGAAAAGCCGCCTCATTACGACTCTCTTTTTCAGGAAGTTCAATATCCTGCAGGCCTTTATCCAGACTTTGTAGGCCCGCCGGCGTAACAATACCGTATTGATGGATCATTTCGGGAAGGTCAGGCAACTCGTTCATGGCAAAAACCAGGTCAAATCGTTTTAAAAATTTCTCCCTGTCGGCAGGCAGCACACAACCGGTTACAAAGGTGATCAGGTTCTTTTTGTTTTTCCATCGATTCCATTTTTGAATACGAGAATAGACCTTGTCGATGGCTTTTTGACGTACCGAGCAGGCGATTACTCCCAACAAACCGGCTTCTTCCTCGTAGTCAGTGGGCTCAAAACCCATTTCGTCCAACACTTTCCGAACCCTTTCCCCATCGGAAATGTTCATTTGACATCCCAATTGTACGATATAATATTTCATTTTCTCTAACTACAAAATTTATAGTTTGCAGGCGCTTTTTCGGGGGCTGCAAAAATACACATTTTTTTGCTGTGGCAGTGCATGGAGTGAGACTTCTTCCCAACAATAAGAAGCATCATCGGCTAATTCCTATTTTAATGCGCCAGGGATTTCAGGTTAAATTATTTGTCCCGTCAGGGACAAAATCTATTATAGCAATAAAATACAAAT
>JALUYM010000219.1 GCA_027018745.1 Bacteroidales bacterium
TTTTGATATTGATGTCGTTATTTTCCGGTTACTTTTTGTATTATTAGTCCTTTTCGGAGGGGGTGGGCTCATAGCTTATATTGTCATGTGGATCGTTGTTCCTCCCGAACCGGTTCCGGTACAGGCCAATTACGGCAGTTCAACAACGCCGCCACCGGCAAACGGACAAACGACAGACAGCGCGGGGGAAAAATATTCGGAAGGTTTCCCGCCGACTGCCAACGCACAGGCAAAAAAAACCAGCAGCCCCTCCAACACAAGTCTGGTGGCAGGCATTATCCTGATTGTTTTGGGAATCATTTTTCTCGCTAACAGGATCATTCCGTGGGTCGGCCTGGCAAACTTCTGGCCTGTGTTACTGATTATCGGCGGCTTTTTTATTATCGATCCGAATATTTTAAAATCTAAAAGAAAACAACAATGAAAATGAAATTCAGAAACGTATTTTGGGGGTTAAGCTTAATTATCATAGGCTCCCTGTTAGTTGCACGTAATTTGGGATTAGTTCATTTCGACTGGTTTAACATTATCCGCCTGTGGCCATTATTATTTATTCTCTGGGGTTTGTCTGTACTACCGATACACAATACCATAAAAACAGGAGTATTGATCATCCTTTTGGGAGGGGCTACCTGGTTTGTACTCAAGGCTCCGGAATCAGACCTGCAGTGGAATATTTTCGGCCGATGGGAACAAAATAATAATTATTGGAACCAAAATAATAATGGTTTTGAGAATGGTGAAAAAGCCGGGAAAAAAACTGCCGAATTTCTCCAAAACAAACATGTTTTTGTAGTTCCATATGCCGATTCAATACAAAACGCCACCCTGGATATGGATGCAGCTGCCGGAAGTTTTCTGCTCAACGATACCTGTTCCGATTTGCTTAACTTTTCCCAGACCGGCACCTATAATAATCTTTACAAATACAGTGTGTATCAGAAGAATCATAACACAAGGATAAAAATCTCGGAGAAACATGAAAACATTTTCTTTAACAGAAACCATAAACGGGTCATTATCAAGTTAAATCCGAAACCCGTTTGGAGCATTAACCTGAACGCAGGGGCCAGTTCGGTAAATTATAACCTGAGCCGTTTCAAAGTGAAAAAAATCACTCTCGATGGCGGTGCCGGTTCGTTTCAAATTACTGTAGGCAACAAATATCCTGATGTTAAAATTAACATCGATGCCGGTGCTTCTTCGCTTACGCTGAGAATCCCGGAAAACACAGGTTGTGATTTGGAAATATCTGCGGTGATATCGGGTAAACATATGCCCGGTTTTGAGAAAATAAACAGCGGCCATTACCAAACGAAAAATTGGGACACTTCTAAAAATAAAATTTACCTGAATGTGGATGCAGCGGTATCCAGCTTCCGGATTATCCGGTATTAAACAATATTATGATTTACTTTTATTCCTATTTATTTGGATGGATCATCGGATTAGTCGTTTATCTTTTCAATCCCCAATTTGGTCTGGTAAATTCTTTTTTGATTTCTCACTTGGTTTTTACCGTTGGCTTTTTTGGATTGTTTAATTTCGTTGGACATGTCATCTTAAGGGAAAAAGTTGCCAGGAAAATTGGCTGGGTTTCAAATGGTTTTCAGATAGAACTTGGTTTGGTTTCATTGGGTATCGGTATCTCAGGAATTTTATGCTATTGGTTTAGAAATGATTTTTGGATAGCCACAATTATACCTTTTTCCTTTTTTCTTATCGGAGCAGGAATCTTGCATATATTAGAAATGGTAAAAAATAAAAATTTCAGCCCGGGTAATACATGGATAATCCTGCCTGATTTTCTGATGCCATTAACTTTGATTGTACTTTTGCTAATAACCTGAGATCAACCAGATTCTCTACATACAATCAGGTTTAAAAGCCGTGTTTATTTATCCCCGTTTTTTCCGTTCTTTGCAAAAACACTAAACAATATGGAATCTGTTTTAATTTATTGATTATCGTAGTTATGTCATCTCAACCATTCGTAATGCAATTGCAAAATCATGCTAAGTTTCCACCAAAAGCGAAGAAAACCCCCAAGATATTTAAGGAACACGGGCATGTCCGTACAGACAATTATTACTGGCTCAACGACCGGGAGAACCAGGAGGTAATTGCTTATCTGAAAGAGGAAAACGAATATACGGAAACCGTTTTC
>JALUYM010000220.1 GCA_027018745.1 Bacteroidales bacterium
CTTGTAGTCATATTTCTTTATTGTCTCTTTGGTGTCATGGCTTTAATGGATGGAAATGTAGGAGAGTTTAGCATAAATAGTGCCTATATTCCAGTTATTCAAACTTTGCTGGTGACTGTAACAGTCGCTTACTTTGGAAGTCGTGGAATTGAGAAAGCGACTAAGATTTATAAAGGATAAACCATGAATGAAGAAAAAATAGAACTCACAGAAGAAAAAATAGAAATTACAAAAGAAAAAATTAAATCACTTATTTCAATTTTAGAAGATGATACAAAAGATTATCCATATAGAGCTGGTTGCGTTTCTGGTTATCTTTGTTCTCTTCTAGGCAGTGGATGGAATCATGAAAAGAAGTGAACTTGTAAAGCTTTACTCAGAAGTTCCCATAGGTGGCTCAGAAGAGGAAACTAAACAGAGAGTTAAATCTTTGTTTAAAAAATCTAAAGAGAGATATGCAGACTTATCAAACTCAGATATAGAATATCTTGACATGATGAACGATATGCAGGAGGCTATGAATGTATTTTAATTATATAGTTCACTATATAGTAATTCATAAAATAGAGTGATTTTCAGAGGTATAAACATAAGCATTAAAAATTTTAGGTGCCTTAAATCGAAGATATAGGGCTATTTTTCCTTGCAAAGGTTCTCAAAGAGGTAAAACAATCAATAAAGACAGTAAAGAGGCTGTTTAAGGGATTACATATGAAAACAGAAGAAACAGAGACGCAAACGCTAGATGCAGAGACTACAATAGTCCCAGCGGAAACAGAAAAAGAAACCATTGCAGACACTCTCACAGATAAGAACTTAGATGAGATAGTAGAAAAGCTTGTTAAAGAAAAGCTATCACTTGCAGAGACTGCAACGGACAATGAAGAAGAAGAGACGGAGGAAGATGAGAAGCCTAAAAGCTTTGGAGTTTTCCCTGCACTTATCATCGGTGGAGTTGTAGTCTTTGGATTAGCTGCCATTTTTCTCCAAAATCGTTCAAATACCGCACCCGACGACTCCCAAACTGAAAATGATGGGTACCGTCATGGGTAATGGTGCGGATAAATACATGGATATGGGTGAAGAAATGGAACATGAAACACTCAACCGTAATGAACTTATGGAACTCACTGCAAAACAGTTAGCAAAGATGGCACAGCCCTACTCAACTTTACAACTCAACTCACTTGAAAGAATGGCAAAAGCAAAGCTATGTGACATCATTTTAAAAAAATCAGATAAAAAGAAAGAAGATGAGCCGCACGCAAGAACTGCAAGAACGGAGAGCCAAACTGAACAGTTTATCTCTACAGCTCTTCTCATGCTTGATGGTTTTAAAACAAATCGTGACGGAGAGCCATTAAACGCAACCGCAAAAGAGATATTTAAAAAACAAGCCGTTGTTTATGCAGATGAAAAGGTAAGTAGTGGAGAGATGGATATAAATAAGTCTAGTAATGCACTGCTATTTTTATCGGCTGGTGTTCTTGTCTTTGATGGTCTCATTGGTTTTAAAAATGCACCTGGTCTATTTCAAAAGATGAAAAGCAAGTTTTTCAACAAGAAGAAAGAGCATGATTCAAAATAAAATCTACTCTATCATAGGGCATAAAGGGTACGGCAAGACAAAGCTCACAGAGCTTTTGATTTTGCTCAACAAAAAGCCGACAGTCATAGCCGACCCTCGTTACCAATATGAGCCAAAAGAGTACCGCCGACATTTTAAAAATGTTGGCCACTTTAGAAAGTATATTTTAAACACAAACAACAGACGTGCCTTTTATGAGTGCAAACTTGAACTTGTAATAAATGGACTTGATGAAGAGAACTTTGAAGAGTTAGCAGCACTTGTGTATAAAATGAAAAATATCTCTTTTTTGGTAGATGAGATAGATATGTTTGCACCGCCTACAATGACAAGAAAAGCAAGTTTTTACAAGCTTATTCATTATGGAAGACATAACCAAATAGACATCTTCACAACTTCACGAAGAAGTGCAAACATATCTCGCAATTTAACCTCTCAAACTGATGTGGTTTTTTTCTCTCGCGTACGAGAACCAAACGACAAAAAATATATAGGGAACTATATAGGAAAAGAGTACATCAAAGTAGCGGAAAATTTACAAAAGTTTCATTTTTTGATTATTGATGAAAACTACAAAG
>JALUYM010000221.1 GCA_027018745.1 Bacteroidales bacterium
TTTTAATCCCGATAATATTGTTCCTGTTACCTCCTTTATGGACCACCCTTATTTCAAAAAATTCCCCCTGGCCATTCCTGATAACTGGACATGGGCATCTTACTATAATGTTCCCATGAAGGACCTGCTCATTATTATCAACCATGCATTGAAAAAAGGGTATTGTTTGGCTTGGGATACAGATGTCAGTAACAAAGGTTTCAACTGGAAAAAAGGAGTGGCATTTGTACCTGACAAGCACCCCAATTTAAAGGGAGAAGCGCTGAAAGAATGGAACAACCTGAGCCGCAAGCAGAAAGAAAAAAGGTTGTACAATGCTGATTCCATCGTACAGGAAGCTGTCATTACCCCTGAAATGAGGCAAAAAGATTATGATAATTATTCGACTACCGATGACCATTTGATGCTGATCGTAGGCATTGCCCATGACCAAAAAGGTGATGTTTTTTATAAAATTAAAAATTCCTGGGGAACACATCAGGTTTACCACGGTTATTTGTATGCTTCCAAAGCTTACGTTGAATTGCGGACCATTAGCATTGCCGTAAACAAAGCTGCCATTCCGAGAGATATCCGAAGAAAAATGGGTATTAAAAAATAAACTTTCAAAAGAAGGGAAAAAGCCGGGCAGAAATGTCCGGCTTTTTTTGTGCGAATCTTTAAGGGCGATCAGAAGGTCTTGCCGGCCTGAAAAGGTATTTGTCAATTCTGCACCTGTTTCCATACTTCCTGCAGAGCTGTTTGCGTACCGAAAAAGTGCAGCCGGTCGCCGAGTTGCAAATAGGTTTCCCCATGGGGGATAAAAGAGACTTTGTCACGGGTAATCATCATCAAAATGGCACCGCTGTGAAAAGGCACCTCCTTCACTTTCTTGCCATCCAACACCCTTTTGGTAACAACGACTTCTTCCACGCTGTAATTTTCAAAGGTTTCCACCAAGTCGTGGTAGGTAGCGGGACGGAGAATAAGGTTCTCGATGGCGGTGGCCAGTACCCGGTGCAAATCAACCGATTCCACCCCCAGCCGGTTTAATTTTTCAACACAGGGCATTTTGCACGCCCGCATAATGATCCTTTCGTGCATCAGCTCGCTGCGCAAAAAACGGGCAATTTCAAAATTCTGCCGGTCGTCGCCGGCCTCCACCACCACATAATCTTCAGGCACCAGGTTAAGCTGTTCATAGGTCTGCTGCAACGTGCCATCGGCATGGACCGTAAGCAGCCCCTTGCTTTTTATCTCCTGAAAACGTTTTTTGTCCTTTTCCACGATGACCGCTTTTTTGCCGTGAATGTTCATACGCCGGGCCAGCAAAACACCCGTGCTGCTGCCGCCCACAATGAGCACCTTTTCGCCTTCGGTGATCTTTACGGGGTTCAGCCAGTTAAAAAGCACCGGCGATAACAGACAGGTGATCACAGCCATCAGGATAAAGCTGGCATTGATGCCCGGTGTAATCACTCCGAGTTGCAGGCCGATGGCTGAAGCGGCAATGATCAGGCTCAGGCGCGAAGACATCAGAAAACCGGCGGCCATGGCTTTCTGCCGGCCGAAAACTTTTGCCCACAGCAGGGAAGGAACAATCTTGATCAGAAACAAAGTAATGAGCAATAGTACCAGAAATCCGTAAAGGGACTGATCGAATTCCCGCAGGGAAGCGGGATCGAACTGCATCCCTACCATAATAAAAAAGATGGGAATAAAAAAGCCGTAGCCCATCCCATCGAGTTTGATCATCAGCACCGAACGCTCTTTGTGCAGCAACGTGGAAAGGATCAACCCGCTGAGAAAGGCGCCCAGAAGCACCACCTCTTCGCTGATGTATTGCGACATCACCACAAAGATCAGGATCATGACAATGGTGCCCCGCACACGGATTTGCGAAGCGGCATGCGACAGTTGAAAGGCCAGTTTTTTCAACGGTGTGATGCGTTTGATACGGTTCCCCAGACGGTAAAACAGGTAAAAAACGGCAAACAGGATCAAAATGTAAAACAAATCGAAACGGAAGCCGTTTTTTATGATAAAAGCGGTGAAAGTAAAAAGTATGATGCTCAGAATATCGGCCAGCGCCGCGGCAATCATGATCATTTGGCCGAAACGCGAAGAAAGTTCACCCCGGCTTTTCAATACCGGTAGCACAATACCCA
>JALUYM010000222.1 GCA_027018745.1 Bacteroidales bacterium
GATTACCCTGTTTATCGGTACTGCACTTAGTATTTCGTTGTATATTGTGGGTTTTGTTGAAAACTTCCTTGACCTGCCTGCTATGCAACAATGGCTGGGCATGGCAGGCCCCACCGTTCAAAACACACGTATTGTGGGGACTGTAGTGCTCATCGTATTAGCTATTATTGCACTTATCAGCACCAACTTTGCCATAAAAACACAGTTTTTAATATTGGGTGCCATCGGCTTGTCACTGATCTCTATTTTTGTTGGGTTTTTCCTCCATCCTGCCTCAGCTACAGCAACTCCCCTCCCATCTTTTACCCCTTTCAAAGCATATAATTTTACAGAAGTCTTCGCCATCTTTTTCCCTGCAGTCACAGGTTTTACGGCGGGGGTAGCCATGTCAGGTGACCTTAAAAACCCTAAAAAAGATATTCCTTCGGGGACACTTTTTGCCATTTTTACCGGTCTGGTGGTTTATATCCTGTTGGCTGTATGTTTTAATTTGTTCGTAAACAGGAACCTGCTGCTTACCAATTATAATTTTCTGGTTCAGATCGCCTGGTTTCCTCTATTGGTAATTGCCGGCATTTGGGGTGCAACATTATCCTCGGCGTTGGGTGGAATGTTGGGCGGCCCGCGAATCATTCAGGCCATTTCAAACGATCATATCACACCAAGAATCCTGGGAAAAGTACACGGGAAAAACAAAGAGCCCCGGAATGCCCTTCTTTTTACCTTTTTTCTTTCCGAATTAGGCATCCTCGTGGGCGATTTAAATGCCATAGCCAGTTTGGTAACCATGTTTTACCTAACCGCTTACGGTTTTATTAACCTGGCCTTTGTTCTGGAAAAATGGGCCAGCACCGATTTTCGGCCTGGTTTCCGGATTCCTGCCTGGATAGGCATTACAGGTTTTATTACCAGTTTTATGATTATGTTTAAACTGGACATGGCAGCCATGTTCGGGGCCCTCATTATTTTAGGCTTTGTCTTTTATCTGATCCGAAAAAAACAACTTCACTTAGCAATAGACGACATCTGGCCCAGTGTTATGGCATCCCTTATCAGGTCGGTACTCACCCGGTTCAAAAAAATGCATTTGACGGAAGCCAACTGGAGAGCAAATATTCTGCTTTTCAGCGGTGGGGAAACAAGCCGTCCCCATTTGGTAGAGTTCAGCAAATTCATTGCCGGCAAACAGGGACTTATTTCCAACTTTGACCTGGTATTAAAACCCAATGCAAAACGCCTTTTCCCCTCCCATCATCAGGCTATTCCCGAAGAAGAAATGGAAGGCGATGAAGCCATCTTTAAAAGGCGACAGATATGTAACGACATTTACAGCGCCATGGAAAGTTTGTCGGCAACATACGGTTTTTCAGGTATAGAACCAAATACCGTCGTGTTGGGATGGGGCAGACACACCAAAGACCCCTTACGTTTTACCCAAATGTTACGCTATTTAGAAGACCTGGACCTGAACATTGTTATACTTGACTACGACAAGGGAAAAGGATTCGGAAATTACCGGCAAATCGATGTCTGGCTGCGTGGTGGGTCCAACAACGGAAACCTTATTTTTTCCCTGATGAAATTTATTCATACAGCTTATGCCTGGCGCAATGCATCCATTCGTATCCTGTTGGTTACAAACAATATAAATAAACAAGCGAAATTGAAATCCAAAACAAATTACCTGCTACACAAACATCGTATGCCAGCAGAGGTAAAAGTCATTTTCAAAAGTAAAACAGACAATATACATGAAATCATCAAAACACAGTCTGCCGCAGCCGATCTGACCATAATGGGAATGGCGGAAGTTAAACCCGGAAAAGAAAAGGATTTCATAGAAAGAGCGGATACCCTGTATAATGACCTGGGGACACTGGTTTTGGTAAAAGCTTCTTCTTTTTTCAGTGATCTGCATATCGGCAAATAATATTCATACCGTTTGATGGGGGAATATTTGCCAAGACAATCATTCAAAAGTTTATGTAAATTTGTTTTCTTGATCAGTAAAAAGGGCTTTGAAAACGAAAAAAATAATCGAATTAGATGGTCTTCAGTTCTTCAACTGTTTTTTGACAGGTGCCGGAAAAATATTTGACGACCAGCATTACATCAACAAGATAAATGTTTTTCCGGTAGCCGATGCCGACACGGGAACCAATCTGGCATCCACGCTTCGTTCCATTGTTGAAACCACCCGGGCACAAGAAAACCTAAAAGTGACCGCCCTCGGTATTGCCGATGCGGCCCTCGCCGGTGCACGGGGAAATTCGGGTATTATTTTCGCCCAGTTTCTCTATGGCTTTAGTACCGAAGTAGCAGACAAAGAAAAAATAGATACACTGGATTTTGTACTGGCCATCAAAAAAGCAGTCCCTTATGTGTACGAAGCCATTGCCCATCCTGTGGAAGGAACCATGGTCTCTGTCATTAAAGAGTGGGCCGATTATGTATTTTACCTGAAAGAAAAATACGAGGATTTTTATAACTTATTGCAAACCAGTTTAAAACAGGCTAATAAATCACTCAGGGAAACCACCGGAAAAATGGATAAACTGGCCCGGGCCAAAGTGGTGGATGCCGGCGCCAAAGGCTTTGTGGATTTTCTTGAAGGAATGACCGACTATCTGAAAGAAGGCCGCCAGCCCGATGTTGAATCATTAAAATCAACGGTGATTGAAATCAGCAATGAGCATATCGGCCACGATAAAATCACTTTCCGTTATTGTACGGAAGCCCTGATCAGGGGAAAGGACCTGGACAAAGAAAAAATTAAATCCCTTTTGAACAATTTCGGCGATTCCTTAGTCGTGGCAGGTTCGCAAAATAAAATGCGCATCCACGTGCATACGGACTCTCCCTGGCTGTTGTTTGAGAAAATCAATCACCTGGGGACTATTATATCGCAAAAAGTGGATGACATGGTATTTCAGAATGAGATAGCTTCCCATGCACGTTTCAAAACGGCCATTGTGACCGATTCCTCTTGTGATATCCCGGAAAAATTGCTGGAAAAATACCAAATACAACGTATCCCGCTGAATATCCATTTTGGAGACACTTTTTACTTAGACGGGATTACCATGAAAACGGAACAATTCTATGAGATGCTGAAGGTTTCACCTGTTTATCCCACCACCTCCCAACCTTCGTACAAGGAGTTTTTAAACCGTTATAATTACCTGTCATCGCATTATAATTCAATCATCGGTATCAACTTAAGTGCCCGACTGAGCGGCACTTGGCAAAACAGTGTGAACGCTGCCGACAAAGTATCTGATCAAACCGGAAAGGTCATTGAAGTCATTAACAGTAAAAAAGTATCCTGCGGACTGGGATTAATAACCATTCGGGCAGCCAAAGCCCTGGAAAGAGGCATGAGCCACGAAGAAATTGTTGCCCGCCTGCCCCTGTGGATATTGAAAACAAAACAATATGCCGGACTGAGGACTATGAAATATTTGATGAAAAGCGGACGGATCACAACCGGAAAAGGACTGGTTGGCAGGATACTGGGAGTAAAACCGATTGTTGAAATTGACAAAAACGGATGGGTAACCTCGTTTGCCAAACCACTTTCGGAAGGAAAAAGCAGAAAACGTATACTCAATGAAATGAAAAAATTTATGGAAGGGAGAAGGGTGTGGGGTTATGCCATAACACATGCAGACAACCAGAAAAGTGCCCGGTGGCTGGCTGAAGAAATGGAAAAACTAACCGGTAAAAAACCCGAATTTATACAACAAGCCACTCCTGTTCTTGGCGTTCATGTTGGTCCCGGTGTCATAAGCCTGGCTGTAACACTGGAATAAGCATCCGCGTTTTGATTCGATGTATTTATTTCTGATAAAAGAAAAAGGGTTGTAGAAAATTCTGCAACCCTTTTTTTGAAATAAGCTGTAACCTGCTTCGTTAAACAAGTCCCTGAGCAAGCATAGCATCGGCAACTTTGACAAAACCGCCAATGTTTGCACCTTCGACATAGTTTACATAATCGCCTTCCGTGCCATATTTGACACAGGTAGCATGAATATCCTTCATGATCTGATGCAGCCGGTTATCAACTTCTTCCCGGGTCCAACTCAAACGTAATGAATTCTGGCTCATTTCAAGACCTGAAACAGCAACACCACCGGCATTAGCAGCTTTACCGGGAGCAAAAAGCAGTTTGTGCTCATGGAAAATAGTCACTGCTTCTGGAGTGGAGGGCATGTTGGCACCTTCACTTACGGCAATACAACCGTTAGCCACAAGTTTTTTGGCATCATCTTCACTGATTTCGTTCTGTGTAGCACAAGGCATGGCCACATCACATTTTACGCCCCACGGACGTTCGCCGGCATGGTACTCAACACCGTATTTGTCAGCATATTCTTTAATACGGCCACGTTTGACGTTTTTCAGATGTAATACAAAGGCCAGTTTTTCGGCATCGATGCCATCCGGATCATAAATGTATCCCGATGAATCGGAAAGGGTAACTACTTTACCACCAAGTTGGGTAACTTTTTCAGTTGCATACTGTGCAACATTGCCGGAACCTGAAATTACCACGGTTTTTCCTTCAAAAGTTTCGCCTTTGGTAGCCAGCATTTCTTTGGCGAAATAAGTTGCACCATAACCGGTAGCTTCAGGACGAATCAGAGAGCCGCCCCATTCGAGGCCTTTGCCGGTCAGTACACCTGTAAATTCATTTCTCAGTCTTTTGTACTGTCCGTACAGGAAACCAATTTCACGGCCACCTACTCCGATATCACCGGCGGGGACATCGGTATTCGGTCCGATATGACGTTGTAATTCAGTCATAAAGCTTTGGCAGAACCGCATAACTTCATTATCTGATTTTCCTTTCGGATCAAAATCAGAACCTCCTTTACCGCCACCCATGGGCAACGTTGTCAGTGAATTTTTCAAAACTTGTTCAAAAGCAAGGAATTTCAATACGCCGAGATTCACAGTCGGGTGAAAACGCAGACCTCCTTTATAAGGACCAATGGCGCTGTTCATTTCAATACGGAAACCACGGTTGATCTGAATATTTCCTTTGTCGTCGAGCCACGGAACACGGAACATAACCACTCTTTCGGGTTCAACCATACGTTCCAAAATTTTTGCTTCTTTATATTGCGGATTTTCCTCTATGAAGGGAATCAAAGACTCAACCACTTCATGTACGGCTTGATGAAATTCAACTTCGCCGGGATTTTTGGCAATGACCTTGGCCATAAAGTCATTTACCTGCTGTTCGTAATTTGCCATTTTTCTATTTTTTTAAGGTTAAACGTACATTTTTATTTTCTGACCCCGAAATTACCTAAAAACAACAGCCGGTGAATAATTCACAGCCTTTTTTGGGCAAAATCCGTATAAATTTAAGGGAATCACGTATTGACCGGTTTGCAAAGTCTTGCCTGTTTTTTCGGATTGGGTTCATCCGGAAAAATTCACCAACAGATTGCGTGCTAATTTGTCGCAGGGAAAACACTGGTTCATTAAAAACAAACCGGAAAAAACCAAACCGGCCAATACCAATACCAAAAAATTTATTTGTGAATTATTCACTTTTTATGAAAAAGTCTCTCCTTTTTTAATAAATTTGTATGCAATAACCACTTAAAATATAATAAAATGCTCAAAACAAAGATTTTACCTTCCACAGAAGAAGCCTATGCTTATCCTTTGTTGATAAAACGCATACTGGCCGACTCATTAAAATATGAGCCGAATAATGAAATTATTTATCGTGACCTGACACGATACAATTATTTTGAGCTGAACAAGCGGGTACGAAAACTGGCTAATGTGTTGAAGAACCTGGGTATTGGGGCCGGGGATGTGGTTGCTGTTTTGGAATACGATTCTCCACGATATCTGGAGCTTTATTTTGCTGTTCCCATGATCGGAGCTGTTTTGCACACGGTCAATTACCGTTTGTCGCCCGGGCAGGTACTTTATACCATGAACCATGCGGAAGATAAAATCGTATTTACCAATACCGATTTCCTTCCTCTTTTAAAAAGTATTAAAGAAAAACTCACTGTTTCGGTACCTTGTATTTTAATGACTGATAAGGAGGAATTACCAGAAGATGAATTAACTATTTCAGGCGAATATGAAGAACTGTTAAGGTCGGCAAGTGACCAGTATGATTTTCCTGATTTTGATGAAAACTCGGTAGCCACTTTGTTTTATACCACCGGAACGACCGGAAATCCGAAAGCGGTTTATTTTTCGCATCGGCAGTTGGTGTTGCACTCCTTGGCCGAAATGATCGTCTTTGGGGTTTATGATTCTGTAGCCCGGTTTCATTCCAACGATGTATACATGCCCCTGACGCCTATGTTCCATGTCCATGCCTGGGGAGTTCCTTATGCTGCCACCATGATGGGGGTAAAACAGGTTTATCCCGGCCGTTATGAACCGGAAATGTTGTTGCGTTTGTTACTGAGTGAAAAAGTAACCTTTTCGCATTGTGTTCCTACCATCCTGCACATGCTCGTCTCCAGTCCGGTGGCCAAAGCTGTTGATTTGAGCCACTGGAAAGTAGTGATTGGAGGAGCTGCATTGCCTGCCGGATTGGCCAAAGCTGCCCTTCAGTTGGGAATTGATGTTATTACCGGGTATGGCATGTCGGAAACTTGTCCTGTTTTAACCGTTACTTACATGAACGAAGCAGACAGAAAACTGGATATAGATAAACAAATAGAACTGCGAACCAAAACCGGGGTACCTATTCCTTTGGCTGAATTATTAGCTGTGGATGAAAACATGAAACCATTGCCAAAAGATGGGGAATCGGTGGGAGAAATTGTGGCCCGTACACCCTGGCTTACACAAAGTTATTATAAAGAAGAGGAACACAGCAAAGAGCTGTGGCGCGGAGGTTATCTGCATACAGGAGATGTGGCCTATGTGGATGAAAGAAATTTCTTTAAAATTACCGACCGTATTAAAGATGTGATCAAAACCGGCGGAGAATGGATTTCCTCGCTGGAACTGGAAAATCTCATAAGCAAACATTCATCGGTTTCCGAAGTGGCAGTTGTGGGAGTACCCGATTTAAAATGGTCGGAGCGGCCTTATGCTTTGGTTGTCCCGAAAGAAGGTGAAGAAACTTCCGCAGAAGATATCCAGCAGTTTTTGCAACAATTTGTAGATAACGGCACCATCAACAAATGGGCTATCCCCTCGCGCATTGACTTTGTTTCGGCCATTCCCAAAACCTCTGTCGGGAAAATTGACAAGAAACGCATCCGGGCGGAGTACAAGGAATAAATTTCTTTGTGAAATATTGGCATCCCATAAAGGTTTAAAAACCGTAAGCAAGTCTTATCTCGAACTCAGGTTAATAAACAAACTTCCCTTGCGGAGAAACGATAATCAGTTTCCTTTCATTCGACTTCTCCACATGGCCAATTATCCGGGCTGCCACATGAAAATTTTCGGCAATAGCCATCAAGGACTGTACTATTTCTTCCGGTACATACAATTCCATGCGATGCCCCATATTGAAAACCTGGTACATCTCTTTCCACGGAGTACCCGATTGATGATGGATCATATCAAATAGCGGAGGAACGGGAAAAAGGTTGTCTTTAACAACCCGCAGATTATCAATAAAGTGCAAGACTTTTGTCTGCGCACCACCCGTACAATGGATTATACCGTGAATTTGTTTTTTGTATTCTTTAAACATGGCTTTTATCACAGGAGCATAAGTCCGCGTGGGCGAGAGCACAAGTTTTCCCACGTCGATCCCCGGCACCGGTGAAGGCTCGGTGAGTTTCAGGTTTCCGGTATAAACCAGCTTATCCGGTAGTTGCGGATCGTAACTTTCGGGGAAAACTTTGGCCAGAACATGTTCAAAAACATCATGACGTGCAGAGGTAAGTCCGTTACTGCCCATGCCGCCATTATATTCCTCTTCGTAAACAGCCTGTCCGAAAGAAGCCAGCCCCACAATCACATCACCCGACCGGATATTATTTTCAATGACTTCAGACCGCTTCATCCGGGCGGTTACGGTGGAATCCACAATCACTGTGCGTACCAAATCGCCCACATCGGCTGTTTCGCCACCGGTGAGATGGATGTTCACACCCTGTACCCGCATTTTTTCAAGGAAATGTTCTGTACCGTTGATCAACGCCGAAACAACTTTGCCGGGAATGAGGTTCTTGTTCCGGCCAATGGTAGATGACAGTAACATGTTACCGGTAACTCCCACACAAAGCAGGTCATCCGTATTCATCACTACTGCATCCTGGGCAATTCCTTCCCATACACTCAGATCGCCGGTCTCTTTCCAATACATATAAGCCAATGCCGACTTCGTGCCGGCACCATCGGCATGCATGATGTTACAAAAAGCCTCATCATTTCCAAGAACATCGGGGATAACTTTACAAAAAGCGTTGGGATAAAGCCCTTTATCCAGGTTTTTAATGGCCTCGTGCACATCTTCTTTGGAAGCAGAAACGCCCCTCTCACCATAACGCGATTTTTCCTGATTTTTATTTTTCATCTAAAACAAGCTGATGTTTCCGGGTATTAAAGTGATATTTTCCGAATTTTCTCAGGATATAGTCTCCGAAGACTATACCAAAATTCAACCGATAGCTGACAATTACCCTCACATTTTTTACTGTTCTGTTTGCAATCCTGACTTTATCAAAGCGGATGACTGCATGATTGGCAATTGTATTATTTTTCAGTACTTCAGCCGGATTTCCCTCGAAATTACTTTTGCTGATAACACCACCATTCAACATCTCCAGGGCTTTTTTCAGTGAAATCATACCGGTACTGGTCCGGTCATAAACAAACGATTCGGCATACCCGTCTATGAAACAATTTGTTATATAAAGGCCCGTCTTCTTGTCAACAGTATAGACAGCACTGTTTTCTTGAGGGTTCACAGTAATATGAACGGCTGTTGTATCAATAGT
Organism: Bacteroidales bacterium; assembly: GCA_027018745.1. GTDB lineage: Bacteria > Bacteroidota > Bacteroidia > Bacteroidales > F082 > Sulfidibacterium. Next base: position 8,949 of record JALUYM010000222.1, read on the forward strand.
CATTTTAGGAGAAGATGCCACAAAGTCTTTGCGCAGAACCCTGAAATCTGTTCTCCTGTCCAGCGCATAAGCTGCCTCTTTTTCTGCCTGGCTGGGCAGTGAATTAATGAAAGCATCATCCAGTCTGGTACCTTTTTTAAAAAGAAAACCATTTTTTACCATATCTTTTTGCAACGTACGCGGCACCCTTTCGCCATACCCTTTGGCCACAAGACGCCGGGGATCAATACCACGCAGGATCAGATAATTAACCACCGATCGGGCCCTTTTCAGTGAAAGAATATCGTTGTATTCCTTGCTGCCCCGCGAGTCAGTATGCGAACCCAGTTCGATCACTAGGTGCGGATTATCCCGCAAAATCTGAACCAACCCCTGCAGAGAGTCCTCATATTGTGGTTTCAGGTTCCACTTGTTTACATCGTACAAAATGTCAGGCAACACGATAGGCTGGGACGAAAAAGGTTTTAAAACAATATTTCGTTTGAAGTTTTTACTAAACTCAACACCCGCTGTGGCAAGTTTTCCTACATAATTGAAATAATTATCTTTACTCACTTTCAGAATGTAGGTGGTATTGGGTTTGACCTGGCTTTTGCCAAAAGAATAAAAACCTTTGTTGTTGGTGATCGTTTTTGCGGTAAGCCCGTGAGGATCTATTAGCTGAACCTGTGCATTGGCCACGCCAAACAGCGTCCGGTTATCAGTGACCGTTCCCGAAAGGGTAAATTCCAGGGGCGGTTCAACAAAATAATAAATATCTTCTTTTCCCCGGCCTCCTCTCCGGTTAGAGCTAAAATAGCCCCAAGGTTGGGTCGGATTAAAAATGATGCCAAAATCGTCGTGTGTCGAATTAATGGGATATTTCAGATTTACCGGTTTTCCCCAGTGGCCGGAAGAATCTATCTTACTGACAAAAATATCCAGGCCGCCCATGCCGCCATGACCGTTGGAAGCAAAATAGAGTGCTGTATCGCCCCGCAGAAAGGGAAACACTTCATCACCTTTGGTATTGATCAACGGACCCAGGTTCACCGGATGCCCGAAAGGCATGTTTTTACTGGTTCGGGTAGCCATCCACAAATCATTGCCGCCATAGCCACCTTTGCGGTCCGAAGAAAAGATTATGGTTAGTTCATCTTTACTGAGAGTAGGCTGCCCCACAGTTTGCGTGGTATCAACCCCCCGTATAATCAACCGTCGCGCTATGCCCCAGGTCCGTCCGATGCGCCTTGATGTATAGATTTGACAACCCATTTTTTTATCCGGGATTTCCGGACAACGGGTAAAATAAAGTGTATTGAAAAGACTGTTGGCCTGGGCAGCACCTTCATTAGCCGAAGTATTGATATGTTTGTCTTTATCAATCAAAACAGGAGTAGTCCACACACCGTTATGGTCCTTCCGCGAAACGAAAAGATCACTAAAATACTGGCCGGTCCATTTGTCTTTTGCTTTTCCGGTTACCCCCTGGCGTGTAGACGTAAACACCAGCTCATTGTAATTATCTGATAAAAAAGCAGGGGCAAAATCCGCTTCCCGTGAATTGAGTTTTCTCACATCCATCACTTTGTATTTGGAAGGATGGTCTATCCAATATCGGACTTTGGCCGTTGTTTCAATCCCCAGTTTCCCTCGCGGATCATCCGGAACCCTTTCCGCATAAGCTTTATATTCTTTTATGGCCTCATTAAATTTACCATCAATCTTCAAAACATCAGCCAGTTTCAACAAAATTTCCGGATGGTTTTTGGCATAACCATAGTAACGGACCAGCCGCAGATATTCAGCTTCCGCCCGCCGATAATTTTCCGTATAGTAATAACAATCGCCCAACCGATAGATAATGCGGTTCCTTTCCTCCCGGTTGTTTTTAACTTTTAAGTAAGCTTTTCTGTATTTTTCAATAGCAGCATAATATTGTTGCTTGGCAAATAGCTCGTCAGCAGCATGCGCCGGATTTCTCCTTTTCTGGGCAATGGAAAATAACGGCAAAAGCGCCAGGACAAAAAAAAGAAGGTATCTACTGTGTCTCATCTCCATAACATGATTATGTCTCCCGCCTGTTTATTAATACCATTAACTTTCGGTGTTATGGGAACCTTCTGTGGGCAGATCTTTTAATTTTTTTCAGTTGTTTTTGGATGTTTAATTTCCGGAACCTCTGATTGAACTTTTTTAGTTGATTTTGTTTTGTTATTTGATTTGGCCGATGTTTTAGGCTTTTGTGCAGCAGAGGAGGTTCCATTTTTTTGTGTTTTTGGACGCTTTTGAGTCGTTTTCTTTTCTGCAATGTTTTTTGGTGACCGTTTCGTTGCAGGTTCTTTTGCCTCAGGCTTCTTTGCTACAGGTTTTTTTGCAGCAGTTTTTCGACCGGAATGTTGTTTTGGTTTTGTTGTAACTTTTTCTTTTCCTTCCGGTTGGTTCACATCTTCCTCATCAACATTTTCATCTGTTTTCTGTTTCATGTACTCTTCGCGTTTTTTTTCACGCTCTATCCGGTCGGCTTCTTTGTTAATCTCTTCTTTTACATCTTCCGAAGCCCGTTTTATCTCACCAATAAATTTCCCCATACTGCGTGCAAACTCCGGGATCTTTCCCGGGCCGAACACCAGAAAAACAACCAGCACAATTAGAAAAATCTCACCGGTTCCCAAATCGAAGAAAAGTAAAACCATTCATTTAAACTTTAGTCATTTGCAAATGTATAAAAAATATCACGGGCAGGATTTAACGGAAAAAGATACTTTAATTTTTTTTTGCTTTCACTGGTAATCCTCCATGAAAAAGCTGTTTTTTAACCAAATGTCCCAAAGTATCGTATGTATACCACATTCCCTCCTGCATAGCATTTTTATATTGCCCTTTAATGAGCAACTTTCCGTTGATGCCATAAACCAAAAACGGCCCCTGCAGGGTATCACGGACATAAATCCCTGAGGTGGAAACAGCTCCATTGGGGAAATTCCGGATCCACGGCCCGTTTTTCAATCCGTTTTTATAATTTGTTATTTCGGCAGGTTTCCCTGTAGAGGGATAAAACACAATAGTCGGTCCGTTTTTTACACCCATTTTGTAATTTTCCTCCAATACCAACTTGCCATCCACATCACTGTAATACAACCAGGTACTGTCCTTTTTATGGTCGACGAATTTTCCCGTGGCCAAAAGTTTGCCATTCAAATGATAAGACCTGAGATACGCCACATGGCCGTTATGTGAATAATCCATGCGGGCTTTTAACGTACCGGTAGGATAATAATAATCAAAAGTCCCGTAAGGATGGCCGTTACGGAACTGTCCACGGTACCGCACAGCACCGTTGCTGTATGTCCCC
>JALUYM010000223.1 GCA_027018745.1 Bacteroidales bacterium
CTGCATAACATACCAAGTTTCGAAATTCTGGTCGAAAGTTTCCAATTTATACTCAACACTGTCCTTCTTCGCTATCTTCACCACAGGTTTTGCTTTTGTTTTCGCCACCTTCTTTTGCGTTGAACAGGAAGCCACGAACAGCAGGATTCCGATCCAAAAAATTACTTTTTTCATAGCTGTTCTGTTTTTCCGGTTATTCATCTATCATACTAAAACCGTACCAAATTTGAGGCTTGATCTTTTGGAAACCAAACTGATTCAAGTTGGTCTTTTGGAAATACAGGCAAAAGAATATGCAACTCTAAATACGCCTGTGTGGATCCTGTGTAGGCAAAACCTTATATTAAACCTGTTCCGTTTCAATCATTTTTTTCTTTGCTGATTTGTAAAAAAGCCAACCAATGAAAGCAAAAATAAATGGTACTCCATAAAACCCGGTCATCCATCCGACAGCAAAACCAGCTGAATAAGCAGCAGAACTATTGTGAATTACCGGCATTCCGGGGAACTTTAAAATTACTATTCTGAGTATGGCCATCAATGTTAAAGCAAAAAACAAATAGGCTGTAATTTTTCGCGTTTTGACTTGTCTTTTAAGATTTTTCATGGTAACAAAATTAAAAATATTACTACATTAAAATGTCTGTTTGTGAGTTTTATTTTTCTATAGGAAATTTTTGTGTTATTGGAAATGGGTAAACAAAATATTCGCGTGCCTGGGTCATAGCAAACCGTCCCCTTTCAGGTTTTGTTCAACCTGAAAGGCGGGTTCCGGGAGGTGGTTTTCGTTTCTGTCTTTCAGGCCGAAAAAAGCCTGAAAGGGAAAAGACAGGTATACTGGCTTTCCCTATTTTCTAAAAATCCCTACCTTTTCGCTTTCATTTGATAATATGTTTTTATGGAAAAGATAACCTGGAAACCGGGCACTATGCTTTATCCGCTGCCGGCGGTGATGGTAAGTTGCGGTGCGGAGCCGCAGGAGTATAACATCGTAACGGTGGCCTGGACGGGCATTGTGAACACCGATCCGCCCATGTGCTACATCTCGTTGCGCAAAAGCCGCTATTCTCATGGCATTATCAGCGGAGTGCTTTCTGTGGTAGCGAATGGGTGCGTAATAAAAATTGTCAATTATACTTGATATTTTGTAAAAGTTTTATACTTTTGTAAAGTATAATTGATAAAATACGATAATTATTCGAAAATATTAATCATAATGGACAATAAATATGATTTTAGGAAATACCTGAAAAAGTATATCAAAAGAGAGCTTTATTTTGCAAAGGTAGAGCCTTTTATGGACAAAGAAATAATTAAGGTACTTATCGGGCAAAGACGTACCGGTAAAAGTTATTTGCTGTATCAGCTTGTGGATGAAGTGCGGGAAAAGAACCCGGGAAGCAATATTATTTACATCAACAAGGAACTTTCTGATTTTGACTTCATTACCGGCCACGAAGAGCTGAATGCTTTTGTAAACAGGCAGACAAAACCGGGTATGAATTATCTGTTTATTGATGAAATTCAGGATATAGCCGGATTCGGAAAAGCATTACGGAACCTGCTTGCCACCGGAAGATACGATATTTATTGCACCGGAAGCAATGCGCAACTGCTTTCCGGGGACATTGCCGGCCATTTGAGCGGAAGGTTTCTTGAGATAAAAGTTTATGGGTTGAATTTCAAAGAATTTCTTGAATTTCACCGGCTGGAAAATGAGGATGATGCTTTGCAAAAATATATGCAGTTCGGGGGGCTGCCTTATTTGATTCATTTGGAATTGACGCAAAATGTTATCACCGAATATCTGACCAACGTTTACCATACGGTTTTGTTTAAAGATGTTGTCGGACGGTTCAACATCCGGAATGTCTATTTTCTCGAAAGACTGGTCAGGTTTCTGGCGGATAATACAGGAAGTATTGTTTCGGCTACACAAATCAGCAGGTATCTTAAAGCACAGGGGATAAAAATATCCACCCAAACGGTTCTCGATTATTTGGGCTATATGATGGCGGCCATGCTTGTCCTGAAAACCGAAAGGGAGACCATACAGGGGAAAAAAGTTTTTGAGACCCTTGCGAAATACTATTTTGAAGACTGGGGATTGCGCAATGCCATTGGGGGTTACCATCCTGCCG
>JALUYM010000224.1 GCA_027018745.1 Bacteroidales bacterium
GCTGCTCTCCTCAGCTGCGAAGTCAATACAAACTGTTCGTGAGTTGGAAAATCATCAGTTTCCACGTAAATTGCTTCTGCCAGGAGCATTGCTGACTTCCATACATCCAAGTCTTTGTGATTCATAGAGGAATCGATTTTAATAATTGTATCTGAATCATTAAAGTGCGGGTCTTCACGGTCTGGCTGGAACCATTCACCATTCACTATTAACCATTCACAATTTGAGTAACAAATGTACTCAATATTTTGGTTTTGTCAAGAGCAAATGTAGAAAAATTTTTATTCCGGCAAAAAAAACGGGGATTATTTTTTAAAAATTATATATGAAACAGCGTTGAAAATTGGTGTTCAGGGCATTGGGGGATACTTTTCATCCCTGATAGCCGATAAAAAATTAAAAAACTTTGAGCGTGGACGTTCAAAACGGGGAGTAATTATTGAATGCGGTACTGCTTGCCGGGGAGGCTTTGTACCAGACCTTTGAATTCCATGCCAAGCAGGGCTGCCGACACGGTGGAAGGGGCAAAACCGGATCGGACAGTGAGTTTATCAACCCCCATGGTACCGGTTTCTTCGAGCAGTTGATAAAGAAACTTTTCGGTTTCGGTCATTTCCACAAAAAGGCGGGTTTGCCTGTCGGCATTTGTGCGACGGTCATCCCAGCCCATGATATAGCCTATGTCGTCAGCACTTTGTACCAATGCTGCCTGGTTGGTTTTGATAAGAAAATTGCATCCGGTGGAAAAGCGGTCGGTAAGCCGCCCGGGGACAGCAAAAACATCGCGGTTGTAACTGTTGGCCAGCCGGGCAGTGATCAGTGCCCCGCCTTTTTTGTCCGATTCAACCACAACTACCGCATCCGTCATACCGGCTACAATACGGTTGCGTTTGGGGAAATTCTCACGATCGGGATTGGTTTCGGACAAAAACTCCGTTACCAACCCGCCTTTTTCCAGCATCTCCCCGGCCAGTTTGCGATGGGGTGCCGGATAAATCCTGTCCAGGCCGTGACCGAGGACCCCCACGGTAGGAATGCCCAGTTCCACTGCACGGCGGTGTGCACATCCATCAATACCATATGCCAGGCCGCTGACAATAAGCACCTCTTTTCCCTGCAGGCCTTCTATCAACTCGCGACAGCGGACGCGTCCATAATCTGTTGCCCGCCGGGTTCCCACAAAGGCGATGATCCGCTTTTGGTTGAGGTCGGCATCCCCGCGGAAATAGAGCATAAGCGGATGGTCATAACAGTTCAAAAGCCGTTGCGGATAGGCTTCATCCCGGAAAAAAAGCGGCCGGATGTGATATTTTTCGATAAACCGGATCTCTTTCTCCGCTCGTCCCAGCACCTTCTGGTCCAGAATATTGTTCACTACAGTATGACCAATACCCGGAATGGAAAGCAGTTCCCTTGCCGAAGATTTAAAAACTGCTTCAGCACTGCCACACCAATTGATAAGTTTTTTACCATTTACATCGCCGATACCCGGGATGAGCGTTATGCCGATTTGATATAGCAAGGAGGGTTTCACAGGATACAAAAATAAGGAATTTTAAATGAATCAATACAGATTAAAAAATTTTAAAAATGATTGTTTGAGACAAAAACATTCATTTTTAAAATTTGAGGCTTTGGCAAAATTACTAATTTTGCTCTCTGCATGCAACCGGTAAAACATTACACCATTCCTGTTTTCACGCCCGAAATGGCCTGTCCGTTCCGGTGTGTTTTTTGTAACCAGCAAAAGATCTCGGGACATACTGAAAGTCCGGACTTTGACGAAGTAACCAAAACCATCCGTACCTGTCTGGGAACTTTCAAGCAAGGACAAAAACAGGTAGAAGTTGGATTTTTCGGCGGTACTTTTACAGGTATTCCGGAGAAGGTACAGGAAAAATACCTGCAAACAGTGCAGCCGTTTCTTGATAAAGGGGAAGTGCAAGGCATCCGGCTTTCCACCCGGCCCGATTATATTGACATACCGGTGCTGGAACGGCTTAAAAAATACCGGGTCACGACCATTGAACTGGGTGCCCAGTCGCTGGACGAAGAAGTGTTGAAAACTGCCCGCCGGGGGCACACCGTACGGCAGGTGGAAGAAGCTTCTGCCCTGATCAGGGAAGCCGGG
>JALUYM010000225.1 GCA_027018745.1 Bacteroidales bacterium
AGAGTCGGGGGTGTGGATTTCATCGATCAGGTAGATTTTTCCATCGGCTTTACCGAATTCATATTTGGTATCCACGAGGATCAGTCCTTTTTCGGCGGCCATTTGACTTCCGCGTTCAAAAAGAAGGCGGGTATATTTTTCCATTTGTCCGTAATCTTCTTCCGAAACAAGGCCCTGCCGGATAATTTCTTCTTTGGAGATGTCTTCATCATGGCCTTCATCGGCTTTGGTGGTAGGTGTTATGATGGGTTCGGGAAAACGCTGGTGTTCTTTCATGCCTTCGGGAACGGGAACCCCGCAAATCTCACGGGCACCGTTTTTGTAACTGCGCCAGGAACTGCCTGTAAGGTAGCCGCGGATGATCATTTCCACGGGAAAAGCCTCGCAATAGCGGCCCACTGTTACAACCGGATCAGGAGTAGCTGCTTTCCAGTTGGGGACAATGTCGGAGGTTGCATCCAGAAATTTAGCAGCTATCTGATTCAGCACCTGCCCTTTGTAAGGAATACCACGGGGCAGCACCACATCAAAAGCCGAAATACGGTCGGTGGCCACCATTACAAGATATTGGTCATCAATATTGTACACATCGCGTACTTTGCCATGATATACGCTTTTTTGTTTGGGGAACCGAAAATCGGTACGGGTAATTGCTTCCGGGATCATGGGTTTCGGGTTTCGTTTTTTTGATAAGCATCAACTATTTTTGTTACCAGCTTATGGCGGATAATATCTTTTTCATTGAGGTAAATAAAATCAATTCCTTTTATGTTTTTGAGGATACGTTGTGCCTGTAAAAGCCCCGGGTTTTTATGACGTGGCAAATCAATCTGGGTAATATCGCCGGTAATAATGAATTTGGCACTTTTTCCCATACGGGTTAGAAACATTTTTAACTGGCTTTCGGAAGCGTTTTGTGCTTCATCGAGAATGGCAAAAACATTGTCCAGCGTACGTCCGCGCATGTAGGCCAACGGGGCAATTTCAATGGTTTCATCTTCAAGATACGACAAGAGCCTTTGTGTGGGCAGCATATCACGCAAAGCATCATAAAGTGGTTGCAAATACGGGTCCAGCTTTTCTTTCATATCGCCGGGCAAAAAACCGAGGCTTTCGCCTGCTTCCACCGCCGGCCGGGTGAGTATAATCCGTCTGACCTCTTTATTTTTCAACGCACGGACAGCCAGGGCTACAGCGGTATATGTTTTTCCGGTGCCGGCAGGGCCAATGGCAAAGACCATGTCGTTCACGGCCATGCTTTCCACCATTTTTTTCTGGTTGGGAGTCTGGGCTTTGACCAGCTTGCCATAGCGTCCGTAAACCAGTATGTCTTCCTTTTTAACAGGCCCGCGGGTAAGCGAATCATCTTCCTGTTCCATGATCTGCTCAACAGCTTTATCGTTCATTTTCCCGAACCGGTCGAAATAAACCAACAGTAACTCCAGTCTTTTTTCAAAGGTCTCAATTTGAGCAGGTTCACCAATCATTTTAATGATATTACCACGGACAATGATTTTCAGTTTGGGAAAAATAGTTTTGATGTGGTTCAGGTATTTGTCTCCGGCACCAAAAAATTCTACCGGATTATCCAGGTCAATTTGAATAATTCTTTCACTCATGAGCAGCTAACAAAAAAAACATCCTGTTAAGGTTTCAAAATTATTAAAAATAGTGCGACGAACTACCCGAAATTATTTAATTTTGAAAAGTTTATTACTGGGGGTTTTATTCACAAAAGCAACATGGCCATCATTACGTTAACCAGCGATTGGGGAAATACGGATTATTATCCGGCAGCGGTGAAAGGACGCATTTTGCAGGATTTGCCCAATGCGGTCATAGTGGACATTACCCATAAAATACCGCGGTTCAACACAAGGGAAGCTGCTTATGTGCTGCGCAACGCTTACAAAAACTTTCCCAAAGGCACCATTCATATCATTGGGGTCAACACCGAAGAGAGCCTGAACGAACCCCATTTGGTAGTGTTGTACGACGGACAATTTTTTATTGGAGCAGACAATGGTATTTTCTCACTAATTTTTGATAAAGACAAGGAACCCGAAAGCATCCATACGCTGGACATTATCCAGGACAGCGAAAAATATACTTTTTCAGGACTGCACCGTTTTGCCAAAGCTGCGGTGATGCTGGCACAGGGAAAAACGCTGGACATGCTGGGATCACCTTATCCCGGGATCAACAGGAAGCTTGACTATGAACCATCTTTCAATGCTTCCGGAATCCGGGGAATGATCATTCACATCGATCCATACAGCAATGCTGTTACCAATATACCACGTGATTTATTTAAACGCATTGTCGGAAATAAGCCGTTTACCATTTATTTCAAAGGTTATTCCTGCGAAGGGGTGGGTGACTGTTATGCCGATGCAGGGGGTGATGGCAGCCATGTATGTCTTTTCGGAAGCAACAACCTGTTGGAAATTGCCTTGAAATATTCAACGGCATCATCACTCATGGGACTCAGGATCAACGACCCGGTCATTATTGAAGTTTTGCCGGAGAGGTAATCACTGCTGAACAGGTGTTTGTTTCAGCAACTTTTTTTGAAGGAAATCATCACTTTTGCGGTAAAGCCAGATGAAAAAGACCCCCATAATATAGCCGAATACGGCTCCTCCCAGTACATCGCTCGGATAATGAACGCCGAGGTAAACCCGGCTGTAAATTATCAACAATGCCCAAATCCACATCAGCCACTTTACATAAGGCCGTTTATATCTGAAAAAACCATTTATAAACGCCAGAACGCCGAAACTGTTGGCCGCGTGGGAAGAGACAAAACCGTACAAACCTCCGCAATATTTGATCATATGCAACATGCCCTCCAACGACGGTTGGTGACAGGGGCGCAATCGCATAAAAACATTTTTAAAAGCATGCACCGAAAGCTGATCAGTGGAAGTAATTGTCAGTGCAATAAAGACAAGTGTGAGAAAGCCGTACCATTTCTTTTCCCTGAAGATCCAATAGATTAACAAAGCATAAAACGGGGCCCAAAAAAACTTGGCACTGAAATCAAGCATTAAGGAGTCGAAAAAGGGAGAATGATGGCCATTAACAAAAAGTAAAACGGCGATATCGAGATGATGCAAAAATTCTATCATAAAACCCGCTTATTTTTTCTTCTTTTTTTTCTTTCCTTTTTGTGCATAATCCATCGCCTGTTTCATCATAGTATAGTACTCATTGTTAAACGGGTTTCGTTTAATAAGGATTTCAATATAATCCTGGGCTCTTTTTCCTTTCTTTTTGGCCAGGGCCTCTTTGGCCTTTTGCAGATAATAATTATCACTGCTACAGACATATCCGGGGTTATTTCCCGTATAAGTAATGACCGGATCGATGGAGTCGGTTTTTGTCCCTTTCATGGTAAACTGTATGGGCACAGAAAACCGCGTATATTTATTATTATGACACAAATTCCATTGCCCTTTGGTTGCCTTTATAAATTTGGTTAGCTGTTCATCCAGGCCATAATGTAAAGGATTTTTGATTTTAATATCGTGCAATGTTCCGTCACAACTTACCTGAAAACTGAGGACGGTAATGCCGATAATACAATATTGACGTGCCTGCGGGGTATATTTTACCGTTTGAAGAAACAATCGTTCAAAAGCATAAAACCCGCCCCTGAACCGGTAATCCAGAAGGTCATGAATTTGCTTGTTCCGGATGGTGGCTACCGTTGCGTCAGACATGGATGTTGAATCCTGGGCATAAACCATACTGCCCGTCAGTAATAGTAAAAACATGAAAACTATCCATCTTTTTTGCATAACGACACATTTAAAAAAAGTGGTGTAAAATTACATAAATTTATTCCGTAAACAACAGCTATATGGAGCAAATCTGTTTTTTATAATGTAAAAAACGGAATGGTTTTTCCATAAAATGACACCTTTGCAAAACCCTGAAAAACACATTTAATATAACACATTCATTCTGTTAGCATCCTGTTTGATGAAAATGAACAGAAGAATAGTAAATCCCCACAGCGATGAGCCGCCATAACTAAAAAACGGCAGGGGAATACCCACAACGGGGAAAAGGCCCATGGTCATGGCAATGTTAACAGTAAAATGAAAAAATAACAAGGATGCTACGGCATAGCCATAGATCCTGCTAAAAGCAGATCGTTGTCGTTCGGCCAACATGACAATACGGACAAGCAGTGCCAGAAAAAGCAATACCAGCAATGCTGAACCTATGAAACCGCGTTCCTCACCCACTGTACAAAAAATAAAATCGGTACTTTGTTCAGGTACAAAATGGTTGTGGGTGAGCATGCCTTTCAGATATCCTTTTCCGGTAAGACCCCCCGAACCAATGGCAATCTTTGCCTGGTTTACGTTGTAACCGGCACCGTGGGGGTCTTGTTTCATTCCCAGCATAATCTGGATACGAACACGTTGATGGGGTTCAAGAATGTGTTGAAAGGAAAAGTCAACAACAGAAACAAAGGCCAGGGAAACCAGTAACCCGGTAAGCCAGACTTTCCACTGCCTGCGGAAAACCCGGAACAATGCCAGCAACAACAGGGCAATTGCAACTATGCCCATTCCTACATAAAGCTCTCCGAATTTGATGGTAATGATAAACAACACACTCAATATGATTCCAACAACAAGAATCCATCCTGAAAGACCTTCGCGGTACAGCACCAGAATAAATGCGAGATAGACCATTGCCGAGCCGGTATCGTTTTGCATTAAGATCAACAAGGCCGGCAAGGCAATAATAACAAACGCAATCATCTTTGTTTTCAGCCGATGCATATCGGTTTGGAGCTTGCTCAGGTATTTTGCGAGGGCCAGGGCTGTCGCAAACTTGGCAAATTCGGCCGGCTGCAATGCAAAACCACTAATTTGAAACCATGACCGAGAGCCGGCAACGGTTTTTCCAAAGACCAATACTGCTATCAGGCTCAGCATGACCAGAAAATAGAAGATATAAGCAAAAGAGGAAAAGAATTTGGCATCGATCAGCAAAATGATAAAAGCCAGGAACAGTCCCATTCCTATCCAAAGCAGTTGTTTTCCATAACGTTTTGAAAAATCGAAAATGGGGGCGGAAAGGCTTGTTTCCGAAGCGGAATAAATGCTCATCCATCCATAAACCACCAGGGCAAGGAACAGAAAAACCGTGATCCAATCAATTTGGCCCCAGAAATTATCGCGTTTACTCATGGTTTTCTGTTTTTTTGGTTATGAATCAGGTCGCCATTGATAATGCGTTTTTCCAGCTTGGGACGTTTGGTATAACCGCGCAGGTATTTTTCTACCATCAGGCTGGCTATGGGGGCCGCCCAGGCAGCGCCATATCCGGCGTTTTCGACTACTACTGCAATAGCAATCCTTGGGTTTTTCACCGGGGCAAATTCTATAAAAAGGGAGTGGTCTTTGCCATGGGGGTTTTGCGCCGTTCCTGTTTTCCCGGCCTGGGGAATACTGTCTAAATGATATAAATGGGCCGTACCCAAACTTGAATCAAAAACATCTTTCATTCCTTCGATGACCTGCCTGTAATATAACGGATTTTGCACAGCCACATAATGTTTTTTGGTAAATCTTGCCGGAAGCGTGTCGTCCTTTCCAATAGATTTAATAAAATGTGGGGCAATGTAGTAACCCCTGTTGGCCATTATGGCAGCTTCGTTGGCGATTTGCACAGGGGTTACCAATATCTCACCTTGGCCGATACTTAAGGAACGTACCGTAAGCGCATTCCAGCTTCCGTGATAAAGTTTGTTAAAATAATGTTTAGACGGGATATTACCGGGCTGATCATAAGGAATGTCCGTATTGAAAACCTGGCCAAAACCGAAAGACTTAACTTTATTGTACCAGTTTACGTAAGCAGCATGTACATTAGGAAATTGCGGGTTGTTCAGTATCCTTCTGAATGTTTTCCAGAAATAAACATTATCGGAAAAGGTGATAGCCTCCTTTAAATCCACCGGTGAAAAAGGAGCGTCTGTTGGTATTGGTTTCGATTGAAATCCCTGATTGGTAAACAATGTTTTTGCCGTAATAACTCTGTCTTGAAGAGCAATGAGAGCCTGAATCGGTTTAAAAGTTGAACCTGGCGGATAGGTAGCCGAACATGCCCGGTCCATGAGTGGTTTTAACGAATCATGAAGCAACTTGTTATAATTCTCAGACCGTTTCCGGCCCACCAGCAAATTAGGGTCGTAGGTAGGACTGCTGACAAACGCAAGGATCTGGCCTGTTTTGGGCTGAATGGCAACAATGGCACCTTTTTTATTTTTCATCAAAAGCTGACCGTAAGCCTGGAGTTTTTCGTCGAGGCTCAGGGTCAGGTCTGCTCCGGCAACCGCCAGCGTATCATACTTTCCGTTCTGAAAACTCCCTTTCACGTTGTTATGCACATCCACTTCTACCAATCGCGAACCTTTTTTGCCCCGCAATTCTTTTTCGTAAAACCATTCCAAACCCGATTTGCCGATGTAATCGCCAGGCCGGTAATAATGGTCACGTTTTAAATCGCCCGGCGTTACCTCGCCCACATTACCGAGCAACTGGGCAGCGACAGGATAAGGATAATGTCGCAGGGTCCTGGTTTGAAAATAGAATCCCGGAAATTCATACATGATTTCCTCTATGGGACCTTTGTCCTTCTTGGAAAGCTGTTTCAGAAAAATGGAGGGTTTGTAATAAGAATAATGTTTTGCTTTTTTCATTTGCCGGATAAAAAAAGATTTGGAGATCTGCAAAAGACGGCAAAACTTGGCTGTATCAATATTTTTTACCTGTCGTGGGATGACCATCAGGTCATATACAGCATCATTGTATACCAGCAGTTCGTGGTCCCTGTCGTAGATACGTCCGCGGGCAGGGTATTCGACCACCCGGCGCAGCGCAATATCACGAGCCGAAAGTTGATATTGTTTCGTAATTACCTGCATGTATAAAAGACGTACCAGGAATATGACAGCCACCAAAACAAAGCCGGCCATAACAACATATTTCCTTGATGAATAATCCTTTCTATACATAAAACAAGGTGAAAAAAAATTTTAAGATCCCCATGACAAAAGTAGGAAATATAAAACCAAAAAATTCTCCCTGAAGAAGATTATTTCTGAAGAAAATTTCTCTTTTTTCTGCCCGTTGAAAAAACATGTTCTTCAAGACAAATAAAGGAAATACGTTTGTCTTGTCACAAACAAAAAAGGAAAACATTATCGGAGATGAGCGGGTGATTTTTTTGTTATAAATTTGCAACTTCAAAAACTGAACATGAAACCATCGGACACGACACTGCACAAACCGGACTGGTTGAAAATGAAAGTTCCCTCCGGAAAAAAATATATCTCCATAAAAAAAATTGTTGCCGAACATAAGCTGCACACCATTTGTACCAGCGGACATTGCCCGAACATGCACGAATGCTGGGGCCGCGGGACAGCTACCCTTATGATCCTTGGCGACATCTGTACCCGGTCCTGTAAGTTTTGCAATGTAAAAACAGGCCATCCGTTGCCAGCCGATTGGGATGAACCGCAGCGCGTGGCCGAATCGGTAAAACTCATGGGACTAAAACATGCGGTGCTCACTTCGGTTGACCGTGACGACCTGCCGGATGGCGGGGCCGGTATTTGGGCAATGACGATACGGAAAATCAAAACGTTGAGCCCCGGGACGACCATAGAAGCACTCATTCCTGATTTTGATGGACGTGAAGAGCTTATCCGGCA
Source organism: Bacteroidales bacterium (assembly GCA_027018745.1). GTDB lineage: Bacteria > Bacteroidota > Bacteroidia > Bacteroidales > F082 > Sulfidibacterium. The sequence goes on from JALUYM010000225.1 coordinate 7,745, forward strand.
GGTAATCGATGCCGGCCCGGAAGTAATTTCACACAATTTGGAAACTGTCCGCCGCATTACACCGCAAACCCGCAGCAGGGCACGGTACGACCGGAGCCTGAAAGTATTAAAATACATTGCGGATAATGGGATTACGGCCAAATCAGGTATCATGGCCGGCCTGGGCGAAACCCCCGAAGAGGTTTATGAGCTTATGGACAATCTGTTGGCAGCAGGCGTTTCCATTCTGACCATTGGCCAATACCTGCAACCCACAAAAAAGCATTTACAAGTAAAAGAATATGTTTCACCCGCACAGTTTAAAGAATATGAACGGGTAGGACTACAAAAAGGGTTCCGTTTTGTGGAAAGCAGCCCTCTTGTCAGATCTTCCTATCATGCCGAAAAACATGTGGTCAAGTCAAAATAATTACAAAATGGAAAACAACAATCATGTAACGCTTTTGGATCTGGGGCTTATTGATTATGCAGAAGCCTGGGAATACCAAAAACAACTTTTTGACAAAACACTGAATGCCAAGCAAAAGGAAATGCAAGCAAAAAATTTTCTGCTTTTTTGCGAACATATGCCGGTATATACTTTGGGCAAAAACGGAAAGAGGCAAAACCTGCTGGTTGATGATGAATGGTTAAAAACCAACAAGGTATCCTTTTACCAAGCCGACCGCGGAGGGGACATCACTTTTCATGGACCGGGGCAACTGGTTGGATATGCGATTTTTAATCTGGATAACCTCAATATTTCGGCAAAAGAACTCATTTTCGATATAGAAACCGTTCTTATTCGTGTTATCAAGCATTATGGTTTACATGGAGAACGGATCGAACAGGCTCCAGGCGTTTGGCTGGATGCCGGAATAAACGGCAAAGAAAGAAAGATAGCAGCTATTGGCATGCGTATCCACAACAAAGTAAGCATGCACGGGTTTGCCCTCAACATAAATACCGATCTGGAATATTTCACCCACATTAATCCCTGTGGATTTCAGGACAAAGGGGTTACTTCCCTGAAACAAGAACTGAACAAGGAAGTAGACAAGGAAGAGGTTAAAAAACTATTGAAAAAAGAATTTGAGACGATTTTTGAAGTGGAAATAACAGAGAAAAACGTTTAAACTGTTTTTTTCTTCACCAGAAATTTTATTCCCCGTTTTTAGCGACGAAAAAATATCACAAAAAAGCAGATATTTTTTCCTGAAGAAAAATTTTTCTTCCATACAAAATCCGGCCAAAACAGGCCTGAGCTGAAAGATTTTTCTCTTAAGTAACAGTTTCCCAAAATATTATTTTGTTAAATACTTGCTTTTTTCAAAGATTATTTACAAATTTGTCGTTTGATCAAAAATAGAATATTAGTTTTATTCACATGAAGTACCTTAATTATATTTGTTAATTTAATTTTAAATCAATTAAAATGGAGGGTTAATCATGATTGGAATGAACTTTGTTAGTTTTATTATCCTGTTGGCAATCGCAGTGTTTGTCGCAGTTATCCTGCACTTTGTATTTAACTACAAACTAAGGCAGGACTGGAATTCCATTTTTTCCGAAATAGTTTTCGGATGGATTGGCGCCTGGTTAGGATCGCCCGTTTTGGGCCACTGGTTCACTGGCTGGAAATATGAAAATGTTTATATCATTCCGGCAATCCTCGGTGCACTAGCCCTTTTGGTTATTGCTTACGAAGCCTGTAAAGCATTCAGTGCTTCTGAAAAAGCTGCCGAAAAGGAATAGTTCATTACATGTGTTGATAAACTAATATAAAAAAGCCTTTAGATATAAAAAGTCTAAAGGCTTTTTTACATCAATGTACGTAAAATATCCAATGATTTTATTTTTCCCAGTTCGGGAAAATGCAACTGATAAAACTGCAGCAGTGTGTCCAGGATCAATCGCCGTTCTTTCGTGGAAATCTGAATCGTTTTCAACGTACCGGTAGAAGCCTGCAAAAGCCCCAAAATTTTTTGTACGGCTTTTCCTTCAATAAAATAATGATGAATAGGACGATAATTGGTAAAAGTCCCTTCCTGCATATCAAAAACAGGGGCACCAGAAATTTTCAGTTCATCTGTCTTCGGGTAAAATCCAAGGAACCGCGTAAGTTGAACAAGAAAAAAAAGATGAAAATTCAGAAAAAATTTTTCTTCGAGGTCAAACCAGATCAGACTATGGTATACCCAGCTAAAAAGTTCTTTGTCCGGAGACTCTTCCCGCACACATTTATAAAGAAACTCATCCAGAAACAACAATATACTCTGTTTTTCAAAGGAAAAAGGAATGTTCTGCCAGGGATAATCGACCCTGATCTCTTTGATGTGCTGTAAATTTTGATTCGGTTTACGATATACTTCCATGTCGAGCAAAGTCAGCGGTTCAAAAAACGAAGGTTTCTGTTTCGCTTTATTGCTGCGAACACCCTTCACCATGTATGATTGCAAACCCAGTTCTTCGGTAAATATTTTCACCACAAGGGAAGTATCGCCATATTTAACCGATTGAAAAACAATTCCTTTTGTTTGAAGTATCATGAGGAAAAAGAAGTGTTTAGTGAATAACCAGTATTTTGGTAACCAGGCTGTTCGTCCCGTCACTGTTGGTGACAAAAACGAGGTAAACGCCGGTGGAAACATGCGAATGATCAAAAGTACAACCATCCCATACGGCCTGTCCCCCTTCCGATTTGGTTTCGTAGATCAGGTTTCCGTAACTATCTGTTATTTTTACAGAAGCATTGGCAACAAGGCCTTTTATGGCAATAAGACCGGTATAATTTTGCCGTACTGGGTTGGGGTAAGCATATACATTCGAATAAGTATTGTTGGCCGGCGTGGCAGTTCCACGATAGGAAATCAGTCCTTTGGTGGTCCCGATAAAAACTTCGCCATTTTTATCAATGGTAATACCTGTGATGTCATTGGACAACAAAGGACTGTTTTCAGTGGTAAAATGATGAATTTCTTTCAGGCCATCGGGCGAAAAAAGAAAAACCCCGGAGCGTTGGGTCCCAACCCATTTGCGGTTGCCCCCATCCACGGCAATGGCAGTTACCTTCTCCATACCAAGCAAAATATCTGCCAGGCCGGTGCCATCGTTCCGCGGGACAAGGATTTGCCTGGCATCAAAATCAGCACCCGGTTGAAAAATATTCTCCGGTGAATAAAAAACATTAATGCCTTTATCTGTTCCCACCCAAACTTCACCATCCTTGTCGGTGGCAAAAGAATAAACGGCACTTCCCTGAATATTACCGTTACCGGGTGCCGAATTCAATACCCTGACCTGGTCATCGGAGCTATTATTGATCGTACCATGATCGTTAAAAACGATCACCATGCCATTGTCCCTTTTTTTAATCCAGACATCATTGTTATTGTCCACCATCAAACTTCCTACATCAATACCACTGAGTCCGGCACCCAGATTAAAGGATTTCCAGGTACCATTATTTTCCAGCACCGACAAAATCCGGGTAGCACCGGAGTTGGCAACCCACAGGTTATGATGACTGTCAAAACCGAGACCGCTCACCAGCACAAGTTGTTGATTTTTTACCCAGGGTTGCAAAGTACTGTTGTTTCGTGAATAAATTTTAACCAGCTTTTGGTCTTTGAATTTCATGATGCCATCCTGAAAAGTACCGACGTAAGCCGTTTGCGGATCATCAGGATCTACTTCTACACAAACAGGGTCGGTAATGCTGTCGAAAGCCGGTGTATTGTTTTGGTTGTATGTTTTCCAAATGCCGTCCTGAAAAGAAAAAACGCCATCATGATTGTATGTTTTGCTCCAGTCGGACTGATAACCTCCAGGAACTGCCCAAACAGATTCCCCCCGGGCATCCAAACCGAAAACATGCACACTTTGCGGGCCATTAGGTTGAATAAGTTCCTGGTTGTTGTTTTGATTTTGCGTTTTGAGCAACCCTTTGTTTTTAGTTCCAATCCATACCGTATTTTCTGCATCGCCACGGGCAGCAAGGGGTTCAATACCGGCCGTGTTAACCTTGTTAACATAAAAGATACGCTTTCCGGTAGTATCATAGCCATCCACCCAGTACCGGTTGACGAGAAACATAACATTGTTTTCTGCATTCAGCTGAAAATGATGACTGTGGTTACCAGGTAAAAAGTAGCTCCACCTATGTCCATCAAATACATACAACGTATCTCCATCCCAGTTTCCCGATGAGTAATTGGCATAAATTTTATTCCCGAAAGAGGTGATCAGGTTATATGACTGCACGGGAACCGGAAGCCGTGTGTCTAAATGCCATTGTTGATAATCGGCCGGATTAGACGCATGCAGGTTACTGTAATAAATCCCTTTGTCAGTAGCAGCAAACAAAGCAGTGTCGTTGGCCGTCATATCCTGCACATTGAGTGCACTGCCATCAGGCCCG
>JALUYM010000226.1 GCA_027018745.1 Bacteroidales bacterium
GTTTAACAATTACCGTCTGCTGGTGAACCCTACCGGAAAGTTTGTCATTGGGGGTCCCCACGGCGATACCGGCCTGACCGGGCGCAAGATTATTGTGGACACCTACGGCGGTCACGGCGCACACGGGGGCGGTGCTTTTTCAGGTAAAGATTCCTCCAAAGTGGACCGTTCGGGCGCTTATGCCGCCCGCCACATTGCCAAAAACCTGGTGGCTGCCGGTGTGGCCGACCAAATTCTGGTGCAGGTGGCTTATGCCATTGGCGTAGCCGAACCCGTGGGATTCCTGGTGAATACCTACGGTACGGCCAAAGTCAAGAATAAGGAGGGTAATGTAATGAAAGATAGTGAAATAGCCCGTGTGGTGGAAACCATTTTCGATATGCGTCCCTTTGCCATCGTCAAACGTTTCGGCTTGAAAAACCCGGTGTTTGAACGGACGGCTTCCTACGGCCATTTCGGCCGCGATGTGGTGGTGGAAGAACAGGAAGTGTTTTACGAAGACGAAACCACTACGTTTAAAGAAGATCGCAACGGACAGAAAGTTTACACTAAACCCATCAAGTTCTTTGCCTGGGAAGAACTGGACTATGTGGACAAGGTAAAAGCCGCTTTCGGCCTGGGATAATTTTTTTCAGGAGTTCAAACAAAAAAACCGGGGCTTTGTCCCGGTTTTTTTTGTTTTACAAAACATACTTATGTGTTGGTTTCATTTTTAAATGGGGACCTTTGCAAAACCCAGAATGACAAAATGAGTAGTTTTGCAAAGGTTTTAAATGGTCAAACAGTGCCTTGCAAAGCGATTTCCCAAAACGGCTTCATCTCTACCTTAAAGCCGTTCGTCATAAGGGTTTCCTTTTCGTCGTATGTAATGACCGTCGCTTCCTTTAAGTCCAGTTCACGCATCCCCTTTACAAGCGCTTTCATTTCCCTTTCGCGGGTCAGGTTGTTAGAAACGCCATAAGAAACCTGAAAAATTTTGGGCCGTCCGTCTTGTAATATCAAAAAATCTATTTCAAGATTGTTGCCCGTTTTGTAATAATAAACCGTGCCGTACTTTCTTTTTAAATAAACAAATGTCAGGTTTTCCAGCAGCTTGCCAAGGTCTTCGCCTATTGAAACTACGCGGATAAAACCAGTATCGGCAAAATAGGTTTTGCGTTCGTTTTCCCTTTTAACAAATGATTTACGGTACTGAAATATGCTTTCAATCAAAAAAGGGGTATGCAGCAGGTGAAAATATTCAAGTACGGTTTGCCTGTTGGTTTTAATCAAAGGCTGTATTTTATTTGTAAGGTTTAAAACAGAGAAAGGTTTGGTGATATTTTCCGACAGTTTTGATATTATCAAACGCATGAGCATCTCGTTTTTGTCATATTTTGCAATGAGGTCTTTATAAAACAGCATAGAATAAATATTTTTCAGTACCAACATTTTATCATCTTTGGCTGTTTTTATGACTTCGGGCAATCCGCCAAATAACAAGTATTCGCTGAACATACGGAGCAATCCGGGTTTATTTAGCAAAATGTCTTTAGCGGTAAACCCTGTTTTTCTGTAGTGCAATAATTCCTGAAATGAAAAAGGAAATATCCTGATTTCGAAAGCCCTTCCGGTAAGAAAGGTGGCAATTTCCCTGCTCAGCAAATTGGCATTGCTTCCGGTCAGGTAAATCTTAAAACCTTTGGCGTATAATCTTTTTACATAAAGATGCCAGTTTTTCAATCCCTGCACTTCATCAAAAAACAATACGGGTTGCCGGCCCGGGAACAACTCGTAATAACTGTCGATGATGGGGTCGTAATTTTCCATTGTGTTCAGAAAAACCAACCGTTCGTCCTCAAAATCCAAAAACAAAACATCCTCAATGGCGATTTTTTTTGCTTCATGGTACAATAAACTGGTCTTTCCGCACCTTCTGATCCCCGTAAAAACAATGATGTTTTCCGTTTCGGGTATATGAATATCTCTCGGGATGAGGTTTCTTGTCTTTATAAAATGCTGATTTTCAAGTATTATTTTCTTTAGTAATTCCATTTTGTCAAATTATAACAATTTTTAATTGACAAATATACTAAAAATTAGCAAGTAATACTTGATAAATAATGCTTGTTTTGTC
>JALUYM010000227.1 GCA_027018745.1 Bacteroidales bacterium
TTTTCGGGGGCAAAAGAAACCACGGGTTTTCGCAAAAATCCTTTTTCCCTTTTCTTTTCGCACAGCGTAGAACATAAAATATCCACAAGGAAAGATAGTCCGCACGAAATTGAACGCAACCTGAAACTAATTGAAAAATACGCTGGCCCGGCCGTCTTCAAACCCAGGCTGTATCCTTCACAACACGATTTTGCCAAAGTTTCACAATATAAAACCAGGCAATACATTACGCTGTCGCCGGGAAGTTTGTGGTTTACAAAAGCGTGGCCTGCTGAAAAATGGACGGATTTTGTACGGCAGCTGGACAAAGACCTTATGGTTTATTTTCTTGGTTCCGGCAAAGAAAAAAAAGAAATCGAACAAATCATGCAAAACAGTGGTCATGCCAACAGCATAAACCTGGCTGGTAAACTTACGCTTTTGGAATCGGCTGCCCTCATGCGTGATGCGCTTTTAAATTACACCAACGATTCTGCCCCCATGCATTTGGCTTCGGCAATGAATGCCCCGATTGCAGTTATATTTTGTTCAACCGTGCCGGAATTTGGCTTTGGCCCCTTGTCGGACAAATCTTATGTTATCGAAACCCGTGAAAAACTGGACTGTCGGCCATGTGGGTTGCACGGAAAACGTGCCTGCCCTAAAAAAAATTATTTGTGTGCAAAAACCATTGAAGTAAAACAATTGTTATTATGCCTGAAAAATTAATTGAAGAAGTTGAGAAGTCTGTTGCCTTGCTGAAACAGGGGAAAATATTGCTTTATCCTACCGACACCATTTGGGGTATTGGTTGTGATGCCACCAACCAAAAAGCGGTGAATAAAATTTTTAAGTTGAAAAACAGGCAGGAGCAGAAAAGCATGATTGTCCTGCTCGACAAAGCTGAAAAAATCAGAAATTATGTGGAGGAGGTCCCGCCCATTGCCTACGAGCTCATAGAAAATGCTGCTTCGCCCATTACTATTGTTTACGACAATGCAAAAAATCTACCCAAAAACCTGATTGCCCCCGATGGCAGCATCGCCATACGTATTGTGAAAGGGGATTATTGTTCACGGGTAATAGATAAACTGGGAAAACCACTGGTTTCCACTTCAGCCAACATTTCAGGGGAACCTGCCCCCGGTACTTTTCAGCAAATTCCTGAAATTATTAAACAACGGGTAGACTATGTTGTCAATATTTACCGTACGCACATCCGTACTGTTCGTCCCTCAACCGTCATCAGACTGGAAAAGAGCGGTACATTCAAAATATTACGGCTATAAGGAAACCATCTCTTTCATGAAGATGGAAAGTAGAAATATCTATAACTCAGGTTAATAAAAGCTAACACCCTGGGCTTCAGTGTAGGCCCTTGCCAATTCTTTAAAATGGTTTAGGTTAATGGGTTTGGAAATATAATCGGTAAAACCAGCAGACAACAGTTGTTTTTTGTCTTCTTCAAAAGCATATGCCGTAATGGCCACGACAGGGGTATAAGCATGCCGGGGAATATTACGGAGTTTAGCAAGTAATTCTATGCCATTCATTTCGCCTTCCAAACGAATATCCAACAGAATCAGGTCAAAAGTTTCCTTTTGAAGTATTTCCAGGGCTTTTTCTGCTGAGGAACACAAAGTCAAATTGTAGAATTTACCTATCAGGTGCTTTACCAGCATGCGCGACTGAGGGTCATCGTCAACATAGAGAATACGCTTTTGATTGTATTGGTTTTCCATTTGTTTAACAGATTTATAGTTGTATTATTTTTTTGATTCTAATTTACTAAAAGATTGATGTACAGGTATATAAATTGTAAACGTGGAGCCGACCCCTTCAGCAGACTGAAGTTCCAGCATTCCGCCGATCAATTCCACATATTTTTTTGCAAGGCTTAACCCCAGACCGTTTCCCTCATATTTTCGCCCGTAACCGGTGCTGGCCTGAATGAAATCTTCAAATATGGCTTGCTGGTTTTTTTTCGAAATGCCGATTCCCGTATCTTTTATTTCAAAAAATATAAATTCTTTCTTTCTCTTCTGCAACTTACCGGATTTAAGCCTTATTTCCCCTTCATTGGTAAATTTAATGGCATTGTCCACGATTTCTACCAACGCCTCGGAAATGATATTCCGATCGCCCAGGATTTCAAATTTATCTATTTGTGATTCAAAATGCATTTCAAGATGCTTGTTTTGTGCTTCCGGTAATTTCTTCTCAAAAACGCTGCGGAAAATAGCAATAACATCAATTCCTTCATTCTTGATTTCATAGGTACCGGAATCCAGCCTCGAGATGGCTATGATCATATCTAAAGTACGCAGCAGGCGTTGTCCGCTTTCGTTGATGTAACGGCTCATTTCCTGAATGGCTTCCACATCTTCCATCTCAAGGATCAACTCGGAAAAGCCCAGGATCCCATTCAGCGGGGTACGTAATTCATGGCTGATATTGGCAAGAAATGCCGATTTCAGTTTGTTGGCCTCTTCGGCCTTGGATTTGGCTTCACGCAGTTCGTTTTCAAGGGTTTTCCGCTGCGTAATATCCTCTTCCATTCCAATGTAGCGGATAGTCTCGCCCTTATGGTTTTTGATGGGGGCAATGACAGCATATTCATAGTAAATGTTTCCGCTTTTACGCTTATTGGTAAATTCGCCCCGCCATATTTCCCCTTTTTGCAATGTATCCCACAAGGCTTTGTAAATATGTTTCGGTGTCTTGCCGCTTTGCAGTATCCTCGGGTTATTTCCAATGGCTTCCTGAATATCATAGCCTGTGATTTCCGTAAAACTGTCATTGACATACTCAATCTTTCCGTTTAAATCGGTAATGACCACTGACAACGGACTTTGGCTTACGGCTGTGGAAAGCATGGTAATTTCTTCTATGGCCTTTTTTTCTTTGGTAATATCGTAAGCACTGGCCAATCCTGTATTTTTCCCCTCAAATTTTAAAAAACTGGCTGAAAATTCAATCCACTTTGTTTCTCCTGATTTGGTCAACAGCCGGAACTGGTAACTGTTTTTGACATTTCCCTGTTTAATCCTTTTGATTCCCCGTTCTTTGACCATCTCCCGGTCCAGCGGGTGCACCACCTCCCAAAATTTCATATTTTTTAATTCTTCGGCACTGTATCCTGTCAAAACGGAGGCCGCAGGATTGGAATATAAAAACCCTTCTTCATCATAGATAACAATTCCGGTGGGCGTATTTTCCGTCAGTGTACGAAAAAGGTTTTCCGAATGTTTTAGTTTTTCTTCTGCAATTACCCTCTGGGTAATGTCGATAAGATATCCCTGTATTTGTAACAGGTTTCCCTGTTCATCAAATTCGCCGTAAGCATTTTCAAGGAGCACAAGTTTTTTCCCGGTACGGGTATGCATCCTGACTTCAAGATTCTCAACTTTTCCTTCTTTGTAAAGGATTTCGAAGAACTTTTTTATGTATTTATTGTCGTCGTAAAGATTATGTGAGCCATATTCATTGAGTTGTTCCAGACTGTCAAATTCAAATATGTCCAGTATTTTCCGGTTGCAATACAATACTGTATTTTTATCTTCTATATAATCGCCTGAAATATCATGTTCCACAAATTTTCGGAAACGCTCCAGGCTGTTGTATAGCTGGCGTTCTGCTTCAAGTTTTTCTTCCTGTACTTTTTTCTGTTCCAAAACATTTTTTACGGCAATGTTTAACCGCATCAAATGTTCTTTGGTAACATAATCGGAGGCTCCTGCCTTGATGCAGCTCACTGCTACCTCTTCGTTGACAGAACCGGTAACAATGATGAAGGGAACAAGCGGGTTTTTTTCGTTTCTGATTTCCAGGGCGCGCATACCGGAAAATTCGGGAAGTGAGTAGTCGGACAAAATGACATCCGGCTGAAAACGGGACAATTCTTTCAAAAAGTCAGGTTCTTTTTCAACAGTAACGGCTTCCATCTCAAAATCGCGTTCTAATTCGTACCGGAGCAGTTTATCATCAGCGGCATTATCTTCAACAATTAATATACGTAATTTACTCATTGAATACGAATAAAATAGAGATGATACTGATTTGTTTTCAGTTGCCCAAATATAATAATTATCTTTAAAAAACAAACAGGCAGGCCTTATTAGAAATTATGTAGTTATGAACAACCCTGAATGCATAATCAGGCTAATGGTTTTTGTTGTTCAGGGGGTGATACTTTAAAATGGTATTTTTCAGGTCGGTATCGTTCAAATGGGTATATATTTCAGTTGTACTGATGGAAACATGCCCGAGCAACTCTTGTACTGCCCGTAGATCGGCGCCATGTCTGATAAGGTGCGTGGCGAAGGAATGACGAAAAGTATGGGGGCTGACATTTTTCCTCAGGCCGGTTTTAGCCGCTTGTTTTTTAACGATCAGAAAGATCATTTGCCGACTCATTTTTCCACCCCGTTGATTTAAAAAAACAATATTTTCCGCTTCTTTTCGGGGGGAAATGTGAATACGTACCTTTTGAATGTAAGTCAATAGTTGCCTGCGTGCGCTTTCGCCAATAGGTATGAGCCGTTGCTTGTTTCCCTTCCCCGTGACACTTATCATCTCATCGTTGAAATGCAAGTCGGAAAGCCGTAAGCCCGTCAGTTCCGAAACCCGTAAACCACAGGCATAAAGAGTCTCCAGAATGGCTTTGTTTCGCTCGCCCTGGGGTTCGGAAAGATCTACCGACTGCAGGATATTTTGCATTTCTTCTTCCGAAAGCACATCGGGTAATTTTTTTCCCAGTCTCGGGGAATCGAGCAGCACAGCCGGATCGGTATCAATAATTTTTTCAAGCATCAGGTAACTGAAAAAGGATTTGATCCCCGAAACAACACGGCCCTGAGAATAAGTGCCCAGACCGGTTTCATTAATAAATTGCAGAAAATCCTGTAAGTCGTCGAGTTTAATTTTTTTGATGGCAAGGGATGTTTTTTTTTCTGACAAAAAAGAAAACAGCAGATGAACGTCGTGCAGGTAGGCGGCAACGGTATTTTCAGACAAAGCCCGTTCCAGTTGCAGATAAGCTTTAAAGCCTTTTTCATACATGTTTTCTGTTTTCATAAAAATTTTGCCTTTACAACTAAAAATGGCCTTTACCACGGTTTATTAAAACGGAAACCTCTTTCATTAATGGATATGTTTCACCTAAAATTTCTGTACGAAAGTAGGAAAATTCCAGGGAAAGTTTAATTTTGTTCCCTTTCAGTAAAACGTTTGCAGAGAAAGATATTGTTAAACAAATAAAATTCAAAAGATGGTAGATTTTTCATTAGAACCCAAACAAATTGAGATTCAGGAGAAAGTCCGGGACTTTGCCCGGCGCGAAATGATCCCCAACGCCAGAAAATATGATGAATTGGCTGAGTTCCCATGGGATATTGTCAAAAAAGCTTATGCCGAAGGATTAATGAATGGCCCTGTTCCGGTGGAATATGGTGGTAACGGACATACTATTTTTGAAAGCGCCCTTGCTTCGGAAGAACTGGGAGCCGGTTGTGTGGGTATCGGAATTTGTTTGGATGCCAATACTTTGGCATTGACACCACTATTGCTCGGTGCCAGCGAAGAACAAAAGAAAAGATTCTTTGGTCAGATAGTCGAGACACAGGGGGTTGCTGCTTACGCACTGACAGAACCCAATGCCGGTTCGGATGTAGCCGGTATCAGGTCTACGGCTATCCTGCACGGGGATAAATATATTTTAAACGGCCACAAACGTTTTATTACCAACGGCGCCGTTTCTGAGTTTATTACGGTTTTTGCCATAGTGAACCCTGAAAAAGGGGCCCGCAGCCTGAGTGCTTTTGTTGTTCCCACCAAATCGCCCGGCGTAAAAATTGTTTCCAACCTGAAAAAGATGGGACAACGTGCTTCCGTACAAACCGAATTTATTTTTGAAGACGTGGAAGTCCCTAAAGAAAACCTGATTGGAGGCGAGGGCCAGGGCTTTATTCTGGCCATGAAAACATTTGAACGTACCCGGACAGGTGTGGCTGCCCTTAGTGTGGGGAATGCCCGTGCTGCTTACGAAAATGCCAGGGAGTGGGCAAAAAACCGTATCCAGTTCGGTAAACCAATAACCGCCAACCAGGGTGTCAGTTTTATGCTGGCCGACATGGCCACCGAGGTGGAAGCTGCCCGTTTGGTGACCTGGTACTCGGCCTGGGCTTACGATCACGGTCAAAAAACAAAAAACCTTTTGTCGGCTATGGCCAAAATGTATGCTTCCGATGCAGCCATGAAAGTAACCACCGATGCTGTTCAGATTATGGCCGGCGAAGGTTATTCAACTGAATACTTAGTTGAAAAAATGATGCGGGACGCCAAACTTTGCCAAATTTATGAGGGGACCAATCAGGTACAGCGATTGGTTATCGGCAAAGGGATATTGAAGTAGAACCAGTATTTTTTCAGATAGAAAAGCGCCCTGAATGCTTGGTGGCGCTTTTTTTTGGATTATGCATTAGGCGTTAGGTGTTATGAGTTATCCCTCACTTTTCACTTTTTACCCACAGCTCCTCCGGATTTGCAATCCGGAGATTTAGGCCGGGGATTTTAAATCCTCCATCTCAATAAGCATAAAGCCGTTTTACGTTAATAATTTAGAATAACCAAGATCTAAAAATTGTACCGTCCATCGTCGATGAGTTTGCCGGCGATGCGCCGCCGGGCCTCTTTGGCGTTGATGGGGTCGTAGGCCGTCAGTTTTTGCATGATGTCCAGCATTTCCTTTTTTTGTTCCCCATCCAGAAATGCACTGACAGCATCAATGCTCTCCTGTCTGAAAACATGCATTACATCGTGCAGCAACACATCCAGAATATCACGGTAAACCGAAATGTCGTTTTTCAGATTTCTGTTCTCCAGTTTTTCCACTCGCAGCAGGGTGGATTCAAGTACGTACAGGTACATCGACATGTTGGCCAGGTTGATCATAATTTCCTCTTCATAAACCAGTTTCTTTTTAAATGTTTCGTTCAAAAGAGGGTAGAGGAGTAGGATGGCTTTTTTGAGTTGTTCCACATAAGCGTGGTGCAGGGCGTAAAATTCTTTTCCGTCCCGGTCAACAGGCTGTATGGCATTTTTGTTTTCCAGAATCTCGGTGGCTTTTTCAAGAAAGGCAATTTTATGGCGAAGTCCGCGTTTCAGCGTTGCATCAGATACTATCAGCCGGTTGATTTCATTGGTTCCTTCAAAAATGCGGTTGATGCGGGAGTCGGTATACGAACGGGAAGCAGGGGCTTCTGTCGAAAACCCCATTCCACCATAAATCTGAACCAATTCATCAACAATATAATCCAGTGATTCTGAACCATATACTTTAAGCAAAGCACATTCCGGTTCAAATTCAGCTGCAGCGCCAATATTGGCTTCCCCATAACTTTTTCCCGTTTCAGTTAACCGGTCAATCTCATTCTGAATATCGTAGCTGGCACGGTAAACGGCCGATTCCGTTGAGAATGTCCGAACGACCTGCTCGGCCAGTTTATGCTGTATTGCACCAAATTCGGCCAGGCTGGAACCAAACTGTTTACGTTCGAGCGCATAATTCACAGAATAATTAATAGCTCTTCGCATGCCGCCAACGACAGTGGCCCCCAGTTTTATACGGCCTATATGAAGAATATTCAGTGCTATGCGGTAACCTTCCCCGCGGCGGCCCAACTGGTTTTCAACAGGAACTTTTACATCATTAAAGAAGATTTGCCGGGTAGAGGAACCTTTAATGCCCATTTTATTTTCTTCGGGGTTCATGGTTATCCCTTCGGTAGAGGATTCCACCAAAAAAGCACTTAATACCCTGTCGTTGTCAATTTTGGCAAAGACTGTCAGCAGATTTGCAAAGCCTCCATTTGTAATCCACATTTTCTGCCCGTTCAGGATATAATGTTTTCCGTCTTCCGACAGAACCGCTTTTGTTTTGCCCGCATTGGCATCAGAGCCGGCTCCCGGTTCGGTGAGGCAATAGGCAGCCAGCCATTCCCCTGTGGCCAGTAAAGGAAGGTATTTTTCTTTTTGTTCCTGATTGCCGTAATAGAGCAATGGCAACGTCCCGATACCGGTATGTGCCATAAATGCCACCGAAAAAGAATAAGCTGCGCCAATGGATTCGTTGGCTTTCATGTTGGTAAGAAAATTTTGTCCGAACCCGCCATATTCTTCGGGGATGGCAATGCCCAGCAATCCCATTTCCCCCGCTTTTTTCAATAGCGATGGCATTAACCCTTCTTCGTGTTCGTCAAGGGCATCAAAATGGGGCGCAATTTCTGTTTCCACAAAATCCTCGCAGGTCTGTGCGATCATAAGTTGTTCTTCATCAAATTCTTCAGGAATAAAGACTGTTTCAGGGTTACTCTCTTTTACGAGAAATTCTCCACCTTTCATGTGTGTTTTATTTTGAAATAATAAAAATAATGTTTCACAAAAATATAATTTGTTAAAAACGAGCCTTCTTTCATAACCAATTTATAATAATTCTAATTGTTTAATAAAACATAAAGATGCTGATTAATAATATATTAGAATATATAGCAGGTGTTTATAAAGAAAAATCCGGAGAATAAAAAAGCAGGCTTTTACAGGCCTGCTTTCAACGGGAACAATTGTTAATCGGATAAAACTTACTCTACCGCTTTCTTTTTTTCGGATGCGATTTTCTTTTTTTCAGATGCGGTTGTTTTGGCCGGGGAAATTTTCACTTTGATTTCATCCTTTTTGGCATTAAAGTCAATTTTAATTACATCTCCTTCTTTGAGAGAACTTTTTATAATTTCCTCTGCAAGGGGATCTTCAATATATTTTTGAATAGCACGTTTCAACGGACGGGCACCGAACTGTTCATCCCAGCCTCTTTCAATAATAAAATCCTTTGCCTTGGCCGTTACGCTGATTTTGTATCCCATTTCGTTGATGCGACCGTACAATTGCGAGAGCTCGATATCAATAATTTTATAAATGTCTTCTCTTTCCAACGATTCGAAAATCACGACATCATCAATACGGTTCAGAAACTCGGGAGCAAACGTACGTTTAAGTGCATTTTCGATAACGCCGTGGGCATGGCTGGCCCGGCTTTGCCTTTTTGCTGCCGTACTGAAACCAACTCCCTGCCCGAAGTCTTTCAGTTGTCGGGAACCGATATTAGAGGTCATGATGATAATCGTATTCTTGAAATCGACTTTCCTTCCCAGGCTATCGGTCAGGGCGCCATCGTCCAGCACTTGTAAAAGAAGGTGGAACACGTCGGGATGGGCTTTTTCTATTTCATCAAGCAAAACAATAGAGTAGGGGCGGCGACGGACTTTTTCGGTTAACTGGCCGCCTTCTTCATAGCCAACATATCCGGGAGGGGCACCAACCAAACGCGAAACAGCGAATTTTTCCATGTATTCACTCATGTCGATACGGATCAGTGCATCTTCCGAATCAAACAAATATTTCGCCAGCATTTTGGCAAGATAAGTTTTCCCGACACCTGTAGGCCCCAGGAAAATGAACGAACCAATGGGTTTGTTGGGATCTTTCAGCCCGGCCCGGTTGCGACGAATGGCCTTTACCACTTTTTTAATGGCTTCCTGCTGGCCAATAACTTCTTTTTCCAGTTCCGGTTCCATGCTGATAAGCCGCTGGCTTTCGCTTTGGGCAATGCTGGTCACCGGAATGCCGGTCATCATGGCAACTACTTCGGCCACTTTTTCCTCATCCACGGTTTCGCGATTGATTTGTGCATCTTCTTCCCACCGTTTTTTGGCCCTTTCAAGCTCTTCTGTATAACGGCGTTCAATGTCACGAAACTGGGCTGCTTCTTCAAACTTTTGCTGGTTGATAGATTGTACTTTTTTCTCCCGGATTTCCTGAATGGATTTTTCCAGGTTGATGATTTCTGCCGGTACGTGAATGTTGCTGATATGTACCCGGGCACCTGCTTCATCGAGTGCATCGATGGCTTTATCAGGCAGATAACGGTCAGAAATATAACGGTTGGTCAGGTTGACACAGGCCCGTAAAGCTTCTTCCGTGTATTTTACCAGGTGATGGTCTTCATATTTTTCTTTGATGTTTTCAAGAATATGCATGGTTTCCTCCGGTGTGGTCGGATCGACCAGCACTTTCTGGAACCGTCTTTCCAAAGCACCATCTTTTTCAATGTATTGCCGGTATTCGTCCAGTGTGGTAGCCCCGATACATTGCAGTTCACCCCTTGCCAATGCCGGTTTAAACATATTGGAAGCATCCAGCGAACCGGTAGCATTTCCTGCCCCGACAATGGTGTGGATTTCATCAATAAAAAGAATAATATCCGGGTTTTTGGTCAGTTCGTTGAGGACTGCTTTCATTCGTTCTTCAAATTGTCCCCTGTATTTTGTTCCGGCCACCAGTGAAGCCAGGTCCAAGGTTACAATACGTTTATTGAACAAAGCCCTTGAAACTTTGTGATTGACAATACGCAATGCAAGACCTTCTGCAATGGCTGATTTTCCTACTCCGGGTTCGCCGATCAAAATAGGGTTGTTCTTTTTACGGCGGCTTAATACCTGGGCAATACGTTCCAGTTCTTTATCACGGCCTACGATAGGATCCAGTCGCCCTTCTTCGGCAGCACGCGTCAGGTCAATACCAAAATTATCCAGTACAGGTGTTTTGGACTTGTTTTCTACTGATTTTTTGGGACCGCTGCCAAACGATGGTTTTTCCGGACCGGTCAATTCGCTGCCTGCTTCACTCCGGACATCGGGAATATCTTCAGAAAAGCTTTCTTTCAATTTATTTTCTTTTAATGTATGTCCCAGTTCATTCTTTAATGTCTGATAATCAACACCATTAAGGGCCAGCTTGTGTGTTACGAGGTTGTTTTCATCTTTTAAAATTGCCAGCAACAGATGTTCGGTGCCGATTTCCTCACTGTGAAAAACTTTGGCTTCGAGATAAGTAATTTTCAGCGCTTTTTCGGCTTGTTTTACCACAGGGATATTTTCCATTTCAATACCCGATTTGTCAGGTGTCCTGACAGCATCTTCAATTTCTGATTTCAGTTTTTTCAGGTCAACGCCAAAGTAACGCAACATCTGAACTGCCAATCCTTCACCATCGCGCAAAATACCCAGCAGAAAATGTTCCAGCCCAATATAATTGTTTCCCAGCCGTACGGCCTCTTCCCGGCTGTACGACATAACATCTTTCATTCTTTTAGAAAACTTTGTATCCATATACCTTTTATATTTCAGTGCAAAATTACATATAAGCTATTTACCAAAATCATTTTATGCCGAATTATTGCAAAAATTCACATTTTTCTTTTTCCTGACAAGGTTCCGGCTTCATACATAACCTTTCTACAAAGATAAAAGCAGTTTGCAGACATCTACTAAAGGGAAAAGCAAATTGTTAACATAAAGTTGTTAACACAAAAGTAATTTTACCCCATAGAATACTTTTTAAAATCAGCATAAATACTTACTTTTGCAAGCTAAATTTTAATCATTTATTTTTGAGAAGGAGTTGAATGCATGGAAAGTGTTCAGGAAGGTGAAAAAATAGTTAAAGTAAACATAGAAAACCAGATGAAATCAGCCTACATCGATTATTCGATGTCGGTGATTGTGGCACGTGCACTTCCGGATGTACGGGATGGAATGAAACCGGTTCATCGTCGTGTTTTGTTCGGAATGTACGAGTTGGGCGTTTTTTCGAACAGACCGTACAAAAAATCAGCGAGAATAGTAGGGGAGGTATTGGGTAAATTCCACCCGCATGGTGACAGCTCTGTATACGACACCATGGTCCGTATGGCCCAGGATTGGTCATTACGCTATCCTCTGGTCGACGGACAAGGAAATTTTGGCTCTATCGATGGTGACAGTCCGGCTGCAATGCGTTATACTGAAGCCCGGCTGGCAAGGATTGCCGAAGAAATGCTGACCGATTTGGACAAAGACACGGTTGACCACCAACTTAACTTCGACGATACCATTTATGAACCGATGGTTTTACCAGCCCTCATACCTAACCTTTTGGTAAACGGGGCTTCGGGTATTGCCGTGGGAATGGCAACTAATATGGCCCCCCACAATCTTTCGGAAGTCGTGGATGGTATTGTTGCCTACATTGACAATAACGATATATCCATCAGCGAGTT
>JALUYM010000228.1 GCA_027018745.1 Bacteroidales bacterium
TTATCATGGCTTTCAATACCGTCAGGTTATCCCGAATGTCATCAATGGCTAATATTTTCATGACTTCTTGTTTTTTTCAAAGAAACTTTGAATTGTTTTGTCAAACTGTTCAACATCAATTGGTTTCGGAATGTACCCGTCAAACCCGTAATGCAGGATTTCTTCCCTGTCGGCGGTAAGGGCACTTGCCGTAACAGCCACAATGGGAATATGTTTCAGCGATTTTTCTTTTCTGATGGCGTCAAAAGCCCTGAACCCGTTCATGACGGGCATGGCGATATCCATTAAAATTAGATCGGGGTGATGCGCTTTGGCTTTGTTGATGCCATCCTGGCCGTCAAAAGCTTCGATGACCCGGTAATTATTGCCGAGGAGGGTTTTAATGGTAAGCATGTTGTCAACATTGTCTTCCACCACAAGAATGGACGGCTTTTCTCCTTTTGTTGCTTTTATTATTTTTTGGTTTTCAGGCTTTTCTTTTGTTGTCTCCGGTTTTTCGGGGGATGTTTCTTTTGGGGCAAAAACCATATCATTGATAATATGTAACAACTGTTCCCTGTTTACATCGCCTTTTTGGAGTAACTGATAAACCTGGTTTTGTTTTAAGTTTTTCAGGTCTTTTCCTTCGAGATGTTTGGCTGTGAGGATTAGTACCGGCAGATGGGCAGTGTCCACATTGGCCCTGACAGCCTGCAAAACCTGAAACCCATCTATTTCGGGCATCATTAAATCCAGGATCATTGCGTCGGGCAGTACTTTGCTTATTTGTTCCAGTGCTTCTCCGCCATTGTGTGCAACCATTACCTGAAAACCGGCTTCCTGTAAGATATCTTTTAATTGGATGATGGCCGGTTCACTGTCTTCCACCACGAGAATAATTTTTTCTTTGGTTTGCTTTTCATCCGGAACGGGTGGTTTATTGTTTTTGACTATGAGAGAGGGGGGTGGCGGCAGCTTGCTTTTCGTTATGCTGCCGGTCATTTTCAGCGGAAGTATCAGGGTAAAGACAGAACCTTTTCCCGGGCTGCTTTTTGCCTGGATAGTCCCGCCCAGCATGTTGGCATATTTTTTGGCTATGGAGAGGCCCAGCCCGGTTCCCCCGTATTTTCGTGAAGTGCTGCTGTCAACCTGTCTGAATTCATCAAAAATAAACGGGAGCTGGTCTTCCGGAATGCCAATTCCGGTGTCGCTGACCTGAATGTGAAGGAAATTATCTTTTCTGAAAGCGGTAACTTCCACTTTCCCTTTTTCAGTAAATTTTACCGCATTGCCGACAAGGTTTTGCAGAATATGCCTGATTTTGTTGGCATCACTTTGAATGACAGGCAGTTCTTCTTTTATCAGCGATTTTAAAGTTATGTTTTTGTTCTCGGCCTGAGGGCCTATCAGTGTTGTTATTTCATTGATCAGCCCTTTGATGTCAATTTCTGTTTGTTCTATTTCAATACGGCCCGATTCGATGCGTGACAAATCCAGTACGTCATTGATTAGTTCCATTAATTGTTTGCCATTTCGTTCAATAACATCGATATAACCGTATTCCTCTGCCGGAATATTTGTTTTTAATTTCCTTTTTAAAACACTGGAGAGCGCAATGACTGAATTAAGCGGGGTGCGTAATTCATGGCTCATGTTGGAAAGAAAAGTCGATTTGAGCCGGTTGGCTTCATCCAGTTGGTTTTTCTGCATTTTCAGTTCTGTATTTTGCCTGTTGAGTTCCACTGCCTGTGCCGAAAGTTCTTTTTCCTGAAGTTCCAGCTCATTGTTTTGCTTTTTGAGTTTTGCAGCCTGTTCTTTGATTTGATGAAAAAGAAGTACACCGTTGATGCGGCTGGTGAGCGATGCGAAGATATTTTCAAGTAACAGTAAAATTTCGTGAGGGTATGTGTAGATGGTTGCCAGAGAGATGACAGCTGCTGTTTCTTCTTCTGCTAAAATGGGAAGGGTGATAATTTCCCTTGGGTAGAAATCACCAGCAGCCGTGGTAAAAATAAAAGCAGTGTCTTTGGGGATTTCTTTCAGGTGAACAATTTTCTTTTCTGCGAGTGCTTTTCCAAATTCTCCTTCTTTCAGTTTGACCGAAAAGCTGGTTTTGGCTTTTTCAGAAAGG
>JALUYM010000229.1 GCA_027018745.1 Bacteroidales bacterium
CCAAAACACTGGTACCCATCCATTTCCTTGTAGGGATTATTGATTTTTTTCATTTTAACATTTCTACAATTAAAAACGATGAACAAACTTTATTAAAATCTATTTTACAAGACAAAATTAATGTTTTCACATACAGGCACAAAAAAACAGGCCGGAAGTTTAACCCCGACCTGAATCAACCAAAACATTGAGTATTATTACACCAGCCAAAGTGTAAATTTTTGCCAAAAGGACAATATATATGCCATAAAACATAAATAATTGAAAATAAATTTTATAGAGATTGTTAACCATCGAAAAGATTTTCCGGTTTAACACATTTTAGACAAAAACGTAGAAAAAACGACCAACCCTCCGGAACCGGAACTCTTTAAATGTGCTAAAAAATAAGGGAAAATAGCTTATTTTTGCTTATTAACAATAATGTAATTATTTCACAACTTCCCAAAATGAGAACATAATTCCCATTTTGGGAAAATATAAAAAAACAGAAATTACTTAAAAATAAGAAGATCAATGCATTGAAAATATTATACCGGATCGGTGCAATCTTTGCAATGTCTCAAACTGAAAAATATTCATTCATTAAACATATCACAATGAAAACAAAAAAATTTATTCTTTTTGTATTATTGATGGCAACAGCTGGATTTATGTTCCAGTCATGTAATAAAGCCCCCGTTCCCTCTAACGGGTCACCCATGGATAATCTAAATATCCCCAACGGATTTAAATTCGAATCCACACAGGTAGAAAATGTCACCATCAATATGCCTTCCACAGTAAGTTTCAACAAAGACAAAAGTCGTTTTAACCTGTACACCGCTGCTCCTTCACAGGGGGGAAAATTGATCACTGCCGGAAGTTTTAACCAAAACGGACAATGGACAGGAGAAATCCGTATTCCCACGGCACTGGATTCGGTATATGTCCAATCCATAGCAGGGAGCATGTATGTCACCATACCCAAACAACATGTTAAAGCAGGCAGTGTCACCGTAAACTTTGGCGCAAATTACGGAACCACACCTCCGGATACAATTCCTCCTCAAACAAAGGCAGTCCGCGTTTCCCATACCAGATCCATCAAGTATCAATCCTATGGAGGAAGCAACAGCCTGGTACAAAACGGTGATTTTGAAAAAGATGATTTCGGGACCATGCGTTGCTGGTGCTCTCCGCAACAAGCAGACGGAAAGTGGTACTTTACTACTTATTATAACCAAAAAATGGAATGGTACAACGATGGGGGCAACCATGTCATCCGTACCCCCATGAGCCAGCACGGTATTTATTACGGGGGGGCGTCCCAAACGGTAGCAGCTAATCCGGGAGACCTCATCACATTCACTGCCGACATTAAAGGAGTAGGAAACACACATGAATTGTACAGCTGGCTTTACCTCATTCCCAAAAATGCCAACAATCAGGCATTAGCCTATTACTGGGTCAGATACCAGTTTCCATCTAAAAAGTGGAAAACCAAAACCATAGCAGCGACCATGCCTCCCGGTACAGTAAAAGTTCAGGCCCTTTTCTGGAATTGGGATTATGGCAACAGCTCTTCTATATATTATGATAATGCTGTAGTAACAGGACCGGTAAAAGATTCTGATGGTGACGGGGTTCCCGACAACGAAGACGATTACCCCAACGATGCCACACGTGCTTTCAACGTTTATTATCCCAATCAGAAAGACTGGGGAACACTGGCTTTTGAAGATTTATGGCCCGGAAAAGGTGATTATGACTTTAACGACCTTGTATTGGATTATCATTTTAAATCAGTCTTGAACGCCTCTAACCAACTGGTTGAATTTTATACCGATTATTCTGTTCGTGCTGTGGGCGCAAGCCTGAAAAACGGTTTCGGATTTATGATTGGAGGAAATCCGGACAATGTGGCTTCTGTTTCCGGAACACATCTTACCGAAAACTACATTCATAACAATGCCAATGGAACAGAACAAGGCCAAACCAACACAGTAGTGATTCTGTTCGACAATGCTTTCAGGGAAATTGGCAGTTCAGGTTCGGCTTTTATTAACACCAAAGAAAATGTGCCTTATGTTAAACCTGACACCAGTCAGCTGCATGTTGTTTATGCCCATCCGGTATCTGTCAACACAACCGGAACAGCCCCCTACAATCCTTTCCTTATAGTGAATGGTGAACGTGGAAAAGAGATTCACCTGGCCGGCCAAAAGCCTACCGACCTGGTCAATACCTCTTATTTTGGGACAGATGCCGATGCTACCAATCCGGCTACAGGAAAGTACTATCAGACAAAAAACAATTTACCCTGGGCACTTGATCTGCCTGTCTCTTTTGCCTATCCTGTGGAACAGGTAGATATTCTCAATGCCTATAACCACTTTGGACAATGGGCTGAATCGGGTGGAGCCCAATATCCCGACTGGTATATGGATAAACCCGGCTACCGCGTAAAGTCAAATATTTATACGCCACCAGCCAAATAAAAGTTTGTTTTCATTGTTTAAAAACCTGTTCTCCAATAAAGAACAGGTTTTTTTATTTTTAGGAGAAAATGAAAATACCACTGAAATCTTTCAACAACCCTTCCTATAACAGACAGGTTATTTGGCCATTATGTTTTTTTGGTTATTTTTGTCTTTTATTCTTCAAAACCAATCTATTTACCAATATCAAAACTTATGTTTAAAGGACACCCTAAGGGATTGTATGTGGCATTCTTTGCCAACATGGGAGAGCGGTTTGGTTATTATACCATGCTGGCCATTTTTGTTTTATACCTTCAATCTAAATTTGGATGGTCGGCCACCCAGGCAGGTCATGTTTATGGCGGATTTCTTTTTGGTATTTATTTTCTGCCCCTGCTTGGCGGTTTCATTGCCGATAATGTTCTTGGTTACGGAAAGACCATTGTACTGGGTATCATTGTTATGTTTATTGGCTATGTTATGCTGGCCGTTCCTGGCAGGGGGCAATGGTTTATATACGGGGCACTGGCCGTTATCTCACTCGGAACAGGCCTTTTTAAAGGAAACCTTCAGGCCCTGGTTGGAAATCTCTATGACGAAGCCAAATACAGTAAGCTGCGTGACTCCGCTTTCAATATTTTTTACATGGGTATCAACATTGGCGCTTTTTTTGCACCGAGTGCAGCGCGCGGAATGCGCAGCTGGGTTTTGAACCTCCAGGGCCTGCGTTACGATGCAGCTATTCCATCACTGGCCAATAAATATCTGAACGGAACACTGGAAAACACAAAAGAGCTGAGCCGGTTTGCCCATATTGAAATGGGAAGCCATTTTACCAGCCTGACCGATTTTTCCCATCATTATATCAATGCGCTGAGCAAATCCTACAATGCCGGATTTGCCGTAGCAGCTGTTAGCATGATCCTTTCCATAGTTATTTTCCTTGGCTTCAGGAAATATTATAAGCATGTAGATATTACACACAAAGAGCAAAAGGCAAAAAACAAAGAAAGTGTGGTGGAACTCACCCGGGCCCAAACCAAAGACCGCCTCATGGCATTGGGACTTGTTTTTCTTGTTGTAATTTTCTTTTGGATGGCTTTTCATCAAAACGGATTTACCCTGACCATTTTTGCCCGGGATTATACGGTAGGTGCCGTGAACAAAGCAACGGCTATCATTTTCAACCTTTCCACTTTTCTGCCTGTTTTGCTTGGTATTCTGGGGATTGTCCTTTTGGCAGGAAAAAACAATTCTGCCAAAGTAAAACTTTTGGGGGCCATCATTGCCATAGCGTCAGCAATAGTAGCTTATTTCACCATTCGACAACTTCAACCGGAAGGGAACCCCATCTCGCCGGAAATTTTCCAGCAGTTCAATCCTATTTTTATTGTTTTCCTGACTCCGGTTATCGTAGGATATTTTGCTTATCTGCGCAAACGCAACAAAGAATTTTCGTCACCGAAAAAAATTGGTATCGGTATGGTTATCACAGCCATCGGTTTTACTATTATGGTAGTGGCCTCTATCCATTTGATCAGCCCGCACGACCTGGCACAACAAGGGGGTGTCTCCCCCACCCTTCGTTCGCCATTCTGGCTCATCAGCACCTATTTTACCCTGACCGTAGCCGAACTTTTCCTGAGCCCTATCGGAATTTCCTTTGTTTCAAAAGTAGCACCGCCTCAGTTTAAAGGACTGGCACAGGGTGGCTGGCTTGGGGCTACTGCTGTTGGAAACCTTGCTGCCGGGCTCATAGGCCCGTTTTGGGACAAATGGGAATTATGGCAGTTTTTTGCTCTTCTTGTAGGATTAACATTGCTCTCTGCCATTTTCATTTTTTCCATCCTGAAATTATTGGAACGGGCAACGAATTCTTAAAATATGGCTTATTTTTCAGGAAGCAACACATAATTATGTTGCGGTTTGTATTTCATAAACCACAGCCAGGGAACCGTTACAAAAAATCCCCCAATGATGGGACCGATATCAGCTGCTTCATTTTTTACAATCGTAGTGGTAAAGGGCTGGTAATTGTTTTTCACCAATTTAACATGTGTTTTTGTCCACACAATTTTGGTATCCCTCATGGTATATGGCGTAACTCCCACATAACTACCATTTAAAAATACTTTTGCACCACTCGGTGAAGACTGGATAACCGTAGTGCTTGCGCAGCCTGAGAACAATGCTGTTGTCAAAAAAACGAAGAAAGCGACGCGCACCATATTTACAAAGGTTTTCATAAAAATAATTTTTAGAGAAAATATTAAATTTTATGCAACAAACTTATAAAATTATCCCTTAATTCACACCATGAGCAGGTATTTATTTTCCAACATTTTTCGGCCCTGTTTAAATTTCCTATTTTTGCGCCATGAATCCTTTTTCCGGTGGCGGACGACGTTTCAATGCTTATTCCGATTATTTTAAACGGACTTTCGGTGAACGGGTACAAAAAATAACAGTAGATGCCGGTTTTACGTGTCCAAACCGCGATGGCACCCTGGCACGGGGTGGGTGCACTTACTGCAACAACCACGCTTTTAACCCATCCTATTGTGATCCGCGAAAAACGATAACACAGCAAATTGCCGAAGGAATAGAATTTCATAAAGTACGTTACCGCCGTGCTTCAAAATATTTGGTCTATTTCCAGCCTTATTCAAACACATATGCTCCTGTGGAAAAGCTGAAAGACCTTTATGGACAGGCATTGAAACAGGAAGGTGTCATTGGGTTGGTGATCGGAACCCGTCCCGATTGCGTGGACGAAGAAAAACTTGATTACCTGCAGCAACTTTCCGAAAAATACTACATCATGGTGGAATACGGTGTGGAAAGCATTTTTAACACTACCCTGGAACGCATTAACCGGCAACATACTTTTGAACAGTCTGCAAAAGCTATTGAAGAAACAGCTAAAAGGGGATTACGTGCAGGAGCCCATTTTATTTTCGGGCTTCCGGGAGAAACCCGCCAAATGATGTTGGATTCGGTGAAACAGGTTTCGCAGCTTCCCCTGACCAGCATCAAATTCCATCAGTTACAAATTGTAACGGGTACTGCCATGGCCCGCGACTATAAAACACATCCTGAAAACTACCCGCTTTTTACCCTGAAAGAATACATCGATTTTATCATTCGTTACATCGAAAGACTTAACCCGGATTTTATCATCGAACGCTTCGCCGGCGAGGTTCCGCCCCGGTTTCTGGCCGGTCCGGACTGGGGGCTTATCCGTAACTTCCAAATCAACATTGCCATTGAAAAAGAGATGGAAAAAAAGAATACCTGGCAAGGGAAATATTATAATCGTAAGTTCAAATAATCGATGCAACCATTTACAGACTTTTCACTTATTTTTGGGGTTTTCACACATAGACCATGGCATTTAATAATTCATACAAGCTTTTTGGCGAAAAAGGGTACCACAGCAACGAACCTCCTTTTGCTCAACCTGTTATTGTTGCCGACCACATTCTCTCCCCCATGAACATGGGCGCAGTCCTGCGGCTTGCTGCCAATATCCATGCTGCCAAAGTATGGTTTGTCTATGATAAAGATCCAGGATTCCGTTCCTACAAAATCAAAAATACTTCCTCCGGTGCCAGCGAAAAAACAGACTGGGAAATGATAGAACCGGGAAAATTACGGGATGCCCTTCCGCCAGATTATGATATAGTAGCCATTGAAACAACTGAAGATGCACAAAATATTTACGATACTCCTCTACCGGAAAAAGTTGTTTTTATTGTAGGGAATGAACGCTATGGTATTTCGGAAAATATCTTAAAACTGGCCGGGAGAAAGGTTTTTATCCCCATTCCGGGAATTATTTCGTCATTGAACGTGAGCCATGCACTGGGAATAAGTTTGTTTGAATGGTTACGGCAAAGACAATTTAAAAAGAATATGTAAACAATTAATTATTAATATTCTACATGCCTTAAAAGTCAATCGTCGGCCTTGTCTTTCAGCAGCGGAACAAAACGGAAACTGCCGAATTTTTCTTTTGAAATAGTACCGTTTTTTTCTTTTGTAAAGCGATACATGGTTTGAATACCTCCGCTGCCTACAGGCGATACCAATACCCCACCGATTTGAAGCTGGTCGAACAAACATTGCGGTATGTCAGGCGCAGCTGCCGTGATAAGAATACCATCGAAAGGAGCATAATCCGGCAGGCCGAGGTAGCCGTCACCATAAAACAAATGAATATCAAAACCCAGCCGGGGAAGTAAATCACAGGCTTTTTCATAAAGTTTTTTTTGCCGTTCTATGGAATAAACATCTGCCCCAAGAGAGGCAAGCACACAAGCTTGGTAACCCGACCCGGTTCCAATCTCCAGAATTTTTGTCCCCGGTTTCACATTGAGTAATTCCGTTTGAAAAGCTACTGTATAAGGCTGCGAAATTGTCTGCCCCGAACCAATGGGAAAAGGGTTGTCTTCGTAAGCATAGCCCAGAAAACCGGAATCAAGGAACAAATGACGCGGCACCCTGTAAATCGCATCCAAAATCTTTTCGTCCAGAATACCCTTTTTACGTATTTCATTTACCAGTTTCCGGCGCATTCCCTTATGACGGTAAGAATCTTCCATTTATTAACATTCACAAGTTGGTTATTTCTTTTCCCCGGCGCGAATTTAAACATTTCAGGCTTTATTTTTGAAAAAAAATATCATGGTAAAAATAGGGCTTATTGGTTTTGACAAGGTTTCCGAGAGTCACGTAAAAGCCATATTGTCCCTTCCCGGGTACAGCCTGACGGGGATTTTTGATCCCTATACGAAACAGGCGCAGGAAAATTGCGAAAAGCTGGGGATCCCCTTTTTTGAAGATTTTGGAAAACTGTTGCAAAACACTGATGCCATTGATATTGCTTCACCTTATTTGGATTATTATCCGTTGGCCGTAGAAGCCATAAAAAAATCGAAACATTTATTTCTTGACAATCCTGTGATTTCTTCACCCCGCGAGGCCCTCAACCTGATAAACCTATCCAACGAAGCCGATGTAAAAGTTCAGGTAAATTATCCTGACCGTTATAATCCGGCGTATACAGCTACAATTCCTTACCTTACCCGCCCCCTGTATATTGAGGCCCAGCACCACATTGCTTTTAAAGGCCGGCAACAGGATATTCCTGTCGTTATGGATTTGATGATGCATGATATTGATATCGTACTGAGCATTGTAAAAGCCAATATCAATACCGTCCACGCAACAGGGGTAAGGGTTTTCAACGGTTCTCCCGATATTGTCAATGCCAATCTGGAATTCGACAATGGCATAGTGGCTAACCTGACAGCGAATCGTATTGCTGCCAAAAACATTCGAAGAATAAAATTTTATCAGCCTCAAACCCGCTTACAGGCCAATTTTCTAAAGAACCGCATTAAAATTCTGCGTCAACAACATGAAAATACAGGCCACGATTTCCTCATTAAAAACCTGCATGCCCCCAAAAAGGACAAGCTGCTCATGTCACTCCACGATTTTTTACTGGTATTGACAAAAAACAAGAAACCATTGGTTTCCCTTGATCAGGCTTATCAAAACCTGAAAGCCGCATTTCTTATCAACGAAAAGGTACAAATGCTAACGCCATAAAACAGCAACCTGATTTGACCGAAAGGATAATTTTTGCATAATTTTCCTTCTTTCAGGCAACAGCCAGAATCTGAATCCGGGAAAAACAGAAACTTCTGTACTTTACAATAAGATAATATATTTTTCGTTTTTCCTTTAATAAAAAACCCCTTCATGTACAGACCGGTTTATCTTCCCGCATTTTGAAAAAATGAAATGGACAATTATTAAAAAAATTTAACCAATTAATGAACAAATATTTACAAGTTTCAAAATATCTTTTTCTTGACTGGTTCAGTGCACTGCTGGCGTGGGCTTTTTTTTACTTCTTCAGGAAGCTGAACGAAAACCCGTATGTTTTTCATCAATTAAATGAAATTTATGATGACCGTAAATTTTGGTTGGGTATTTTTCTTGTCCCTTTATTTTGGATAGTCCTGTACATTATG
The DNA here is from genome assembly GCA_027018745.1 of Bacteroidales bacterium. Taxonomy (GTDB): domain Bacteria; phylum Bacteroidota; class Bacteroidia; order Bacteroidales; family F082; genus Sulfidibacterium. Next base: position 8,507 of record JALUYM010000229.1, read on the forward strand.
GATGGGTCGTACCGGCGCATTTACAGGAAATCACGTTTAAAAGAATTAGGACAGACCTTTTTCACGATTTTAACAGGTACCATCATCCTGTTTTTTGCTCTTCTCCTTGACGACCAGGTACATGGATACAAAGATTATTACGAATTTTTTCTTCTTTTGTTCATTTTACAATTCGGGTTTACTTATACTTTCAGGTTACTGCTCACTTCGCAAACCGTTCATAAAATACATCAGGGCAAGATTGGTTTTAACACACTGATTATAGGCAGCAACGGAAATGCGGAAAACATTTACCAGGCCATTACAAATCAGGAAATTTCATCAGGGAACAAATTCGTAGGTTTTGTCAATGTACACGACCACAAAGATTTCAAAATGGGTAAATACATTCCCTATCTTGGCAATTATATGGAACTGAACAAAATTGTAGCGGAACAAAAGGTGGAGGAAGTAATCGTTGCCATTGAACGTTCGGAGAGAGAAACTATACAACGTATTATCATTGAGCTGGAAGAAGCCAATGTTCTCATCAAAATCATTCCATTACTACAGGACATTATATTTGGGACGGTGAAGGTTTCCAATGTTTTTCATACCCCGCTCATCGAAATTTCGCCGGATGTTATGCCTGCCTGGCAACAATACCTGAAACGATTTTTGGATATTTTTGCCTCGTCCATGGTCCTGATATTTCTTTCGCCGGTATATTTGTTCACTGCCCTCGGGGTCAAATTTTCTTCTCCCGGGCCCATACTTTTTAAACAAAAAAGGATTGGTTACAAAGGAAAACCTTTTTACATGTATAAATTTCGTTCAATGTATGTTGATGCCGAAAAAGACGGCCCGCAATTATCATCAAAAAACGACCCGCGCATCACCCCTTTCGGCCTTTTCATCCGAAAATACCGGCTCGATGAGATGCCACAATTTTTCACAGTGTTAAGAGGGCAAATGTCACTGGTAGGCCCCCGTCCGGAACGAAAGTATTATATCGACCAGATCATGCAGAAAGCGCCCCACTACCGGCTGTTGCTGAAAGTAAAACCGGGGATTACTTCCTGGGGACAGGTCAAATACGGTTATGCCTCCACCATAGACGAGATGGTGGACCGACTGAAATATGACCTGCTTTATCTGGAAAACATGTCTCTTTCTATGGATTTCAAAATTATGATTTATACCATTCTGATCGTCATTCAGGGACGGGGTAAATAAGAGAACATATATCTGTAATGAAATATTTCATACTTGGCTTACTTTACAATTTCCCGGCTTCAATCAACCTGACAATGGCTTCTATCTTCCTGTCTTTACCTTTTGGATCATACCGTGTTTTTAAATTATATCCCCAAAGGCGTGCAAAAGCCTGGTAAAAAAAAGCGGTGAACTTCCCGCGAAGTTGCTGAAGTAATCCATAAGAAGTATTCCCTGTTTCCCGGTCGATGAGTTTAATTAAAATAATCCCCTGCATAAATGTCAGTTTTTTCAATGACGGGCCATAACGTTCTTTTATTTCCTGTTCGGCTTGTTTCATGATCCTTTTCCGTTGTACATCGGTTTTGGCATTTTTCAATTTCTTCTCATACATTTTTAATAAAATACCTGCTGTTTTTGCATAAGGATAAGCTACTTCTACGTTGTATATCAACCTGTTCATACGCCAGCGTGCCCAGAAAGAAAGACTATTCCTGCGCGAAATGATCTCTATTTCCTGTAAATTAATGGATGGAATGGAATCGCAACCCTTCCTGACAAGCGTATCCGAAAGTGCTCTGCTGTTCATCGCCCTGGCAGGAAACGCAAACAGCATGGTAATTACTATGACCCACAACCGTTGTCTCATCTTTTTTTATAAAAATACAAAGATAATGCCCAAACTGTTGAAGAAGAAAAAAACCGGGGAATATTATTGAATAACAATTATCAGCCTGAACCTGGTTAACAAAAAAACAAAACAATAAAAGCCAAATAACTTACCCGATATTCGCTTGTAATATTTCCAAAAACTCTTTCCGGGGTATCATGCGCGCACCGAGACTGCGCAGAAGAGGTGTATCCTGCTGCGCATCAATAAGTTTTAAACCGTTTTCCAGCGAAAAGTCCACCAAATACCATAATGCCACTTTAGAAGCATCGGTAACATAATGAAACATGGATTCGCCGAAAAAAATCTTTCCCAATGCTACACCATACAATCCTCCTGCCAGTCTACCATCCAGTCGGCATTCCACCGAATGCGCAAAACCCAGCTCATACAATCGAATATAAGCTTCCTGCATAGCAGGCGTTATCCAGGTACCTTTTTCCCCTTTTCGCTCCACACGGCTGCAGGCTTTAATAACACCCTCAAAATCAGTATTCATGGTAACCGAGAACTTGCCGCTTTGTACCAGTCGCCGCAGGTTCTTATGCCTTTTGAATTCACGGGGAAAGAGTACCATACGCGGATCGGGCGACCACCATAAAACAGGGCCATCTTCCATGTACCACGGGAAAATCCCGTTGGCATATGCATTCAGCAACCGCCGGGGCGAAAGGTCTCCGCCTACGGCAAGCAATCCGTTCGGATCGGCCAGATCAGGCCGTGGAAAAACAGGTTCTTCAGGAAGGCGGAAAACAGACATGGTTATTTGACACGCATCAGGTTGGAAGTAGCTTTGGCCAACAATCGTTTTTTGGCCGGAAACCATAACTCACACTCTACATTGATCACGGTTTTCCCTTCTTTAACCACACGCGTTGTGGCATGTATCGTATCGCCGAGCATGGCGGGAGCAAAATAATCCACCGAAAGGTTCACCGTTACAAAATCATCACTTTTGTCGAGACTATAAACCGTAGCTCCCACGATATCATCCATGATGCCGGCAATAACACCTCCGTGCAGATGCCCCATTGGATTGGTCATCTCTTTTCTGATTTTGTATTCAAACGTCAGCGAACCGTACTTTGCTGCCACGGCTATCGGCTTCAACCAATTCATAAAAGGAGAGGGCGAAAGCTGGCCTTCCATTCCAATAACTGCCCTGATTTTTTCAATAACTTTAGTTGTTTTTTTTGCATACATGTTTTATAGATTTTTAATAACCAGCCGCTTCCCCATCTTTTCTCGATTCGGAAGCACCGTAATAGACTTTGTTTTTGGCATCCCACATAATGGCCTGGTAGCCGCCATAGCCACCGAGGCTCCAACGTACACGATGTCCCATTTGCATAAGCTTTCTAATAACATCATAACTAAATCCGCTTTCCAGGTTAAGCCATCCGCCGTCTTTCATTTTTGTTCCGGTAGGCTGCGAAGAGCCATCATGGCGAATGCGTGGCGCATCGCCTGCTTCCTGCAGGTTCATCCCAAAATCGATCAGGTTGACAAGAATCTGAACCTGTCCCTGTGGTTGCATGGCTCCGCCCATAACCCCAAAACTAAGCCAGGGCTTTCCGTCTTTGGTAACAAAAGCCGGAATAATGGTATGAAAAGGCCGTTTGCCCGGAGCATATGTATTAAATTGCCCGGGTTTCAACGAGAAAAGTTCTCCGCGATCCTGTAAAACAAATCCCAGCCCGGGCGGAGTCATGCCCGAACCCATACCACGGTAATTACTCTGTA
>JALUYM010000230.1 GCA_027018745.1 Bacteroidales bacterium
ACAGGCAGGTATTCTAACCAAGCTGAACTACCAGACCATTATCTTAAGAACTTCTGCTTCCTAAAAAGGATTGCAAAAATAAAGGCTTTTTTTTAATCTGCAAACTATTTTTGGGAAATTTATTTATTAGGACGACTTGTGATAAAAGCACCTGATTTTTTAATGTTTATATAATTGATACGCAGTATCTTGGCCTGCTTTTTTAGTTTTTTTGATGCCCAAACCGACAATGAACCATCCAGAATAATCTTTCTGAAACGAATGGCTTTTCCAATTTCTGCCAGGTTCAGCTTCCAGGGGGCATGGCAAATCAAAAAGTCTACACTGATTTTATGCTTTAGGGATGGAAACCGGATACTGCCTGAGGAGGGGAAATAAAAACGCAACGAATCCAAAGCGCCAAAACCTTTCCGGTAATAGGCAAAACCTGATCTTAACGGCTGTGTTAAAGAATGCCGGTTCGTCGATAAACCCAAAGCTATCCGGTTATTTTTTAAAAAATAATCAAGCTTTGACGGCTGGTCCATTGCCGTTGAGTCAACCAAAAGAACATGCTTTACTCCGGCGACAAGGTCTATGGCTGTATGGTGTCGCAGTGAATAAACAATGAATTTATTTTGACGTAACAACCGGATGTGCCTGTATGTGTGTAACCCAAGTAACAAGACAATTACTGTCAGCCCTGTGGTAATCATGTGCAGGTTTTTGTGGATGAACAGGTAGTAACAACAAACGATCAATATAAAAACCATAACAACCTGTACCCATGGAAAATAGAGATCATAAACAGCGGAGTAGGGCAGGCGGGCAACCAAATGTACTATGACAATAAGGAGGTTTACCGTTTTTGCCAACAGTGTGGCCGGAAGATGATTGAGAAAAGGGATCCACGATAAGGCGAAAAAAGCCATGCCGGAAAAAATAATGACATAGGACAACACAAACACGGCCATGTTTGTCAATAGAAAATAAACAGGGAACTGATGGAAATAATGGGCTGCAACGGCAAAGGCCCCTGTCTGGGCAGTAAAGGAAACCACCAGGGCGGCCCATACCATTCGTAGTATTTTATTGCTAAAATATACTGACCTGTAAATGGGAAAATAGAACATCAGAATTCCGGTTACTGCAGCATAACTCAACTGAAACCCCACGTCAAAAAGCAATAACGGGTTTAGCAGCAACAACAGGAATGCGGAAGCTGCCAGTATGTTGAAATTATCGTAATTTCTTTGGAAGATATCAGCAGCGATGAAAAGAGAGATCATCGTTGCGGCCCGTGACACCGAAGGAGAGAGCCCGGTGAGCAGGGCATACGACCAGATTACGAATATCAACAGTATGTCCCGTAGGGTTTTTCCATTTTTAAATCGCAATAAAAAACTTAACAGAAAGCTGAAAATCAGAAAAATAATTCCCACATGCATTCCCGAGACACACAGTATGTGAACAGCTCCTGCCGTGGTGAAATCCTGATGCAGGTCCGGGGCGATAAGTTGGTCATAGCCCAACAAGATAGCTGCGGCAACAGCATATTCGTTACTGTTTAGTCCCTGCGAACGGAGGCTTTGCAACAACCTGTTTCGCCAATGCGAAAAAACAACCGGGAGGACAAAACCACCAGATTCAGGCAAACGTTTCCAGTCTTTTTTACTGATATAGACCTGGTATGTAATTCCACGGTCAGACAGGAATTGCCGGTAATCAAATTCTTCCGGGTTCGCAGGAGCTTTTACCGGTTCCATTTTCCCGTGAAAGACAATGGCATCCCCCAAATGCAATCCTTCAGGAAGTGAACTCGTTTTTAGATAAGCCAATATTTTTACTCCTGTTTTTAAAATACTGTTTATGTCAGCTTGTTTGAATATTTTTACGACAAATTTTACTGTTTTGGTTTTTTGTACCGGTTCGGTGACCAATTTCCCAACCCAGACGGCCTGCGTGCTTTCATTCAGCCTGAAACTGTGCCGCCCGATCTGCTGAACAGTGAGCGTGAAACCGGCCAGAAATAATGCCATATCAAGTATCAAACCGGTCATCCAACTGTATTTGAATGATTTGACATGATTGACTAAAAGTCCCGATATCACCGTCATAAGTAAAAATAG
>JALUYM010000231.1 GCA_027018745.1 Bacteroidales bacterium
GTTTTTCCACAGGGCCTTGGGTTCCAAATTTAAAATTTCTTTACTCATGATTTTATAATTTTAATTGTCCATATAAACTATTTTTCCATATTCGGTAACTCCAGACCATATCCTTTTTTCTTGTCTTCCAGTTTCAGCAACAGGGCAAAAATAAAAGACAAAACACCGAGCAGGACAAATATGAGAATATCGTGTTCGTAATTATACCTTATGTTCAGTTTCTCTTTTTTAATGAGGGGGTAAGTGGCCATGGTAAACGTTTTTCCCAATGCATCAAGGGTGGCTTTACTACTGTTGGCCAAATGGATGTCTTTGACTGCGCTCAGGTTGCTGTTGATAATATTATTTTTCAGCTGAACGGTGTTTACATCCTTTTGCGGTGTGGCCTGATAGTAAGTGGTATGAACTATAGAATCCACCACTCTTCCGGTGGTTTTGTCAATGGCTATTCTCAGCAGTTTGGTGTTAGGCTTAATGTTGTTTTCGGCCAGTACTTTATTAAAGCTCTGCTCGATGGAAGATTTTATGAGCGCTTTGTTGGGGAAAACAGCAGGATTTGAAGCGCTTAACACGTAACCAAGGATCATGGGAATGAAAAGCAAACCTACATTTTGAATATAAAAAATAACGGCATAAGCTGTTCCCAGTTTTTTTTCGGGAATAATCTTTGGCACGGAAGGCCACATGGCTGAAGGGACCAGCGAAAAGGCAATGCCAAGGATAATCACCAGGATAGCTGCAATTATCCAGTTATTGAGCCATGGAACGGCCAGAAAACTGTGTACAAAGAGAAGCATGACGGCACCAATGATCATGATGGTTGCACCTTTCCCTTTTCTGTCATAGATACTGCCAAACAATGGTGTTAAAAAGATTGTTCCAAAAGGAAGTAACATGGGGATGAGACCGGCAAAATCCGGTGAAACATGGTATTTGTTGATGATAAAATCCGGCGCATAGAACAAAAAAGGAAATACGGCGCCATAAAACAGAACACAAAGGATGGCAATATACCAGAAGGCTTTGTTGCTGATGATGGATAAAATATCTTTAACGCGGAAAGGTTCTTCTTCTTCCACCACAATATCTTTTTCAGAAGCATCCAGTCTTTTGTCCAAAACAGTATAAACAATAAAAGCGACCAAACCAAGAAGCATCAGGACGAAAGCCAGCAAAATAGGGGTGCTGTATGTGAATTTGATAGCAAGAGGTAATGAAACGGCCAGAGCCAGTGCGGTACCCAAACGGGCAATGGACATCTGAAGCCCCATGGCGAGTGCCAGTTCTTTTCCTTTGAACCATTTTACAATGGCTTTCGAGAGGGTAATTCCCGTCGCTTCACTACCAATGCCGAAAACAGCAAAACCCAGACAGGAAAGAAAAACCTGTGTTTTAACTTGTCCTATTAAAGGGATTGATAACATTGTGTTGGCTACATGAGGAGATAAAGAAGTCATAGCCCAGTAATTAAAACCGGTTCCCACAACCATGAATGCCGTTGCGCCCAGTCCGGTTATCCTTATTCCCAGCTTGTCCAAAATAAGGCCACTGAAAATAAGCATGAAAAGGAAAACGTTAAACCAGGCATAAGAACCGGTATATAATCCGATGTCGCTACTGGTCCACCCAAGGGCGGTTTCAAGAAGCGGTTTTACCGAAGAACCGGCATAATTAAAATAATATGCCCCGAACATGGACAAAGAAACGACCACCATCGCTGTCCAACGGGCCAAAGGCGACTCTCGCAGCGATTTCTGTATTGCTTCAGTCATAACGATTATTTTAAATTTTGTTTATAATTAAAAAGATGAACGGGCGAAATTAAGAATTTATTTCGGGACACCATATAAATTGATGTTAATATGTATTAATTCTTATTTACAACATTTATGGGGAAGGAAAAATTCATGGTGTTTCAGATCACAGATACGGCATCATAGTTTTTTTAACGGTAAATATGGATTATTTGTTTGGTTTTAAAAAAAGGTTCTTCAAAAAAACGTTCCAGGGGATAAGCGGCCACCCGGATGTTTTTGTTTTTTCTGACTCGGCCTGTCTCATCTTCAATGCCCAATCCTTTTAAATATAAAATGCCATTTGCCAGCGAATTGAAGGAACGTTGCCGGATCTTATTGAATGTCCACCGGGTAAAGATTTCCAAATCGGTTACCGCCCGGCTGACCACAAAATCAAATGAGCGGTTAACCTCTTCAACCCTGATTTGTTCTGCTTTTACATTTTGCAGTTTTAAGGCTTCGGCAACAGCCCTGGCCACTTTTATTTTTTTTCCAACGGAATCTGCGAGGTAAAATTGTGCTCGAGGAAACAAGATAGCAAGCGGAATGCCCGGAAAACCGCCTCCTGTACCGGCATCCATGATTTCTGTCCCCGGGTTAAATGAAAGGAGCTTGGCAATAGCCAACGAATGCAACACATGATGCAGGTAAAGATTATCCATGTCTTTGCGGGAAATGACATTGATCCGGCTGTTCCATTCACCATAAAGTACCCCCAGCTGATGGAATTGTTCCTTTTGTCTGTCGTTCAGCAATGGAAAATATTTATCAATCAGCTTTTTTTGCATTTCTCTTTTATACAAACCGTTGCAATTTTTGTATGAGGGTTTCTTTTTTGACCGGTTTCGACAGGTAATCGTCAAATCCCGCCGCGAGGCACTTCTCTTCGTCCCCCGACATGGCAAATGCTGTCTGGGCAATCACCGGCACTTCCGGCCTTATCTTTTTTAACTCTTTCAGTATGTCGAACCCGCTGATTTCCGGCAATCTGATATCCAGCAATACAACTTTGATATCCTCTTGTTGGGCAAATATATCCACACCTTCTTTCCCGCCGGTGGCTTCCAGTATTTTCCAATTCATTTCTTCCAATACTTTTTTAAAGTAAATCCGGCTGCTTTCATCATCTTCAACGATCAGGATGGTTGCTTTGGTTGTGTTTGTTTTTTGCCTGGTTTTTTCTGTTTTGTTATTGGAAACCACAGCTGGTTCAATGGTTAAGTTCTCTGCAGGCAGGTAAAAATAAAACATGGAACCTTTGCCAAATTTTGACTCAACGTGAATGGTCCCGCCCAGCAGTTCAACGATTCTTTTACAGAGATAAAGGCCGATTCCGGTACCACGGTACAATTTCTTATTATCGTTCTCAATTTTGTAAAAACGGTCGAAAAGATGGTCCAGATAAGCTTCTTGAACCCCAATTCCGGTGTCTTTTACATAGAATTTGAGATAATTGCCTTTCGGCTCAAAACCGAATTCGATGCTGCCTTTGTGCGTAAACTTTATGGCATTGTTCAGTAAGTTGACCATTACCTGGTTAATACGGATCTGGTCTGATTTTATCCAAAAGGAATCTTCCGGGAGGTTTAGTTTTAACTGTACGGCATCCTGTTTTTTCTTTTTGATGATTGGCAGGTAGGTTGTTTCGAGTTGTTTCATTTGTTTGTTGACAGAGAAATCTGATTTGGTGATTTTTACCTGGTCAGCTTCAATCATGGAAACATCCAAAATGTCGTCGATCAGTTGTAAAAGGGTTTCATTACTGTTGTTGATAATCGAAATATACTCATCCCTTTCTTCTTCTTTTATGGTGCCATCGGCCAGCAGGTTGCTGAAGCCCACAATGGCATTCAGAGGGGTGCGGATTTCATGTGACATGTTGGCCAGAAAGGAGGATTTAAGTTTGTCTGCAATTTTGGCTTTTTTGTATTGTGTCAGGTACGACCGTTTGGCTATGGTCATTAAAACATAGGCTGTGGCACCGGTGAGCAAAATGGCAGAGTAAAAATCCAACAGCCGCATTGTGTTGGAAGGATAGTTGCCCAGTGCATTTGGGTGGGTTTCTTCATAAAAGAAAAGCACCAGGACATTGAGAACAAGAATAACACTTAATATGAGCAGTTGCCTGCCGCTCATCATAAAAATTAAATAGCTGTAAACTAAAATTATCAGAAAAAACCATGGCCCGCGGGCACCATAATTATAATACCATACCACATTTATTAAAATCATGCTTGTTATGATAAACATCCATTTGGCAAATGTAACATGGAAGTCTTTTTTTGCCATAAAATAAACAATGCCAAAAATGCCAATACCTGCAAGCGGAATAACAATCAAAGCCCATTTGAAACCCATGATAACATTAAGGAAAACAGAAATAGCAGAAAAAAAGATGGCGGTCAGGCTTAAGGGTAAAAGAAATTGTTTCTCAAAATCGAACCAATCCTCACTTCGAATCTGATTTTTATTAAAATTTGCGCTGAAAATATTCATCTTAAATGGTTGTTTTTTAATAAAAATTTTTTTGTTTTTCCCTACTGTTTTACAAATTTAATAATTTTTTGGAATATATATCCTTTATTGAAAAACGGGGATGTCTTTTATCTCCGATAAAGTTTTAAACAATGTCCGTTCATAACTATTTTTTCCCATTTTTGGAAAATTACCAGAATGTTTAAATTTGTGTTAAGCAAAATTTATACACGTGGGAAATTCATTATTAGAAAGGGCCTATCAGGTTATTGATGAGACCAGAAAGATAGGGATTGGGCATTTGGCTACACAAAGCGAGCCCAATGGCCGAAAAATGGCAGTAAATATCCGGGGAGCTAAAGTGATCCCGTTTTCGCTGAGCGATTATTTGATGTTGATGCACGACCAGCGTATTATTGATGGTGCCATTGCCTCCATTCGGGAGAACGGGTTCAACCTGTCCATTTCCAGGGAGTTTTTGCATTTGCACAAGACAGATGAAGCAGAAGAAATCCTTGCGCAGGTGTTTGGTAATCCTGTTGTTGTTTATCCGAAGACTACCTTAGCCCATGTGGGTGCAATACCGCTGTTGGTCGGCCGCAAAGATGCTGTTGTCCTCGATCATCATGTTCATGCCACCATTCAAATGGCTGTTGACATGGTGCGTGCACACGGTACTCACATCGAAACCATTCGTCACAATAATTTGCAGCAATTGGAAGAACGGATTGTTGAACTGGGCAAATCCCATGAAAAAGTTTGGTATATGGCCGATGGGATTTACTCCATGTATGGAGATGTGTTTCCTGCCAAAGCGGTAGAATTACTGCTGAACAAATATGAGCAGTTTTATGTTTATGTGGATGATGCGCATGGAGTCAGTTGGGCAGGCCCCCATGGTAGTGGTTACGTATTGTCGCAGATTAAACAGCATGCAAAAATGATACTGGCCGTTTCATTTGGCAAAGGTTTTGGCGTTGGCGGCGGGGCTATTGTTTGTCCCGGCGAGGAGATCAAAAAACTGTTGGTCTATCTGAGCGGGCCCTTGATGTTTACGGGGCCGCTGGAATCAACGACCCTGGGCGGGTTGATTGCTTCTTCAAAAATCCATCTAAGTCCCGAAATCAGTCAATTACAAAATCAGCTGAAAGAAATTATCGACTATTTTTATGATCGTTGTGACGAGCTGGGACTTCCGTTGATAAACAAAGTCCATACCCCCACAGCCTATTTCCCCATGGGAAAGCCCGAGAATATTTATCTTTCGGGCACAATACTTTTTGCTGAAAACCTGTCGGTAACTGCTGGTTTGTTTCCTGCCGTTCCTGTTAAAAATGTGGGTATCCGGGTTCAATTAACCCTGTATCAAACCAAAAAAGATGTGGAAAAATTGCTTCAGGTAATGAACGGAATTTATCGGAAGTTTGAAAAGGAGCAGGGTTTTTCCATCGAAGAAACACTTTCTCACTTTAAAGGATAAAAAAACCGTCAGGCCTGTAAGCGGGATTCTGTACCCGGCTTTCGCCGGGTTTCTATCATTTATCTTGGTTACAGGTCACCCTGTAACTCCAGCGGCCTACCCGCCGGCGTCGGACGGGTCGCCCTTATTCCATTTCGAATGGAAATGCCGGTATATTTGGCCTTGCAACCCATAAGGTTTGCCCCGGACGGCTGTCACCAACCGCCCGCGTGGGCTCTTACCCCACGTTTTCACCCTTGCCTCGTCTGAGACGAGGCGGTTATTTTCTGTGGCACTCGCTGTCTTTCACGTCTTGCCTAAGGCAAGACCAGAAAGCCTTCCCGTTAGGAAGTATGGTACCCTGTGTTGTCCCGACTTTCCTCCTCGTCTGAAACGAGGCGATAGAACAGCCTGACGGTTTCGCAGGCAAAATTACTGTTTTTTTCAACTTAACAGTTCAACCTGCCTGTTTGAATAATATGTAAGTTTTAAGATATTTTAAGATGTTTCTCCCATCTTTCTTTCAAAAAATGTTCCAGATTAAATATTGTTTGCTTATTTTTGTCAAAACATTAGGGTTATGGTACAGTATTGTGGCTTAATTGGCACCCCTGAAGTGCTCATGATTTTAGCAGCTGTTCTTTTGTTGTTTGGTGGAAAGAAGATTCCCGAACTGGCCAAAGGATTAGGAAAAGGGATGAAAGAATTTAAAAAAGCGGTGAACGAAGATGGCCTCGCCGATGATTTGAAAGATGTGGCCTCTGACATTAATGATTTTAAACAGGATGTGGAAAAACTCAATCCGAAAAATCTGATGAAGGATGAGGAAAAAGCAGGCAGGCGCAAAAAATGAGGCTGTTCCCAAATAGTTTATAACCTTTGAAAGATTTAACGACAGGGAAAGAAGGAAAACTCATTTTACATTTCGCTTTGCCAATGCTGGCGGGTAATGTATTCCAGCAACTTTACAATGTAGTAGACAGTATTGTGGTGGGTCGTGCTATTGGAAAAGAAGCACTGGCTGCTGTGGGTGCTAACTTTCCTTTTATTTTTGCACTGATCTCCTTTGTGGTGGGCATTGCCATCGGGTCTACTGTCATTATTTCCCAGTTTTTCGGCGCCGGAAAAATGGCGGAAGTCAAACGCACCATTGACACATTGTACATTTTTATGTTTTTTGCCGCTCTTGCTGTAACGGTTTTGGGCATCCTCTTTGCCGGATTTATTTTTCACTTGATTGATCTTCCTGCCGATGTGCTTCCTTCAGCAGTGCAGTATTTCCGTGTTTATTCACTGGGTTTTATATTCTTCTTCGGTTTTCAGGGTACCAGCGCTATCATGCGCGGCCTGGGCGATTCCAAAACGCCGTTTTATTTTCTGGTAGGGTCAACACTCATGAATATTGCACTCGACCTGGTTTTTGTACTGGTTTTTCATTGGGGTATTGGGGGAGTGGCTGCTGCCACGGTTGTTTCACAGGCTGCCGCTTTTTTTGCCATAATTTTTTATATGAACCGCTATCATAAGTTTCTTGATTTCCGTCCCCGGCACATGGTTTTCGACAAAGTTATTTTCAAAAAGAGCCTGAAAATAGGGCTGCCTACCGGGTTTCAACAAACATTTGTGGCCGTTGGCTTTTTGGCGCTTTATCGTATTGTGAACATGTTTGGGACATCTACCATAGCGGCTTATAGTATAGCTGTCCGCATTGATTCTTTTGCAGCTATGCCGGCCATGAATTTTTCATCCGCCCTGGCCACATTTGTAGGGCAAAATATTGGGGCAGGCAAGATGGAACGGGTCCACAAAGGATTGAAAGCCACCCTTGTCATGGCTAATATGGTGGCTGTTGCCATTTCTGTTTTGGCATTGCTGTTCGCCAAACCGCTCATGGAAGTCTTTACCAAGGATCAGCAAGTGGTGGAAATAGGGAAACATTACCTGCTCATAGTACCGGTTTTTTATATCATTTTCGCTACCATGTTTTCCATCAACGGGGTTATGCGTGGTGCCGGTGATACCATGATCCCCATGGTCTTCACCATTATTTCGTTGTGGTTTGTCCGCATTCCTGCTTCCTGGTTGCTTTCTTTAAAATTTGGGGCCATTGGCATTTGGTGGGGAATTCCCATTGCCTGGTTTGTCAGTTTGATTCTGGCTTTTACTTATTACAAGACCGGCCGTTGGAAATCAAAAGCGGTGGTGAAAAGAGCCGGGGAAAAAGTAGCAGGTCAGTTGGAATGATTGTTTGGTTAAACTTGTTCTAAATACATGTTTTTTCAGTATCACAGTGCCTAATTCCGTAATTTTGCTGTTTTAAAAATAACAATGGACATGATTACAAAACAATTAACACATCCCCGCAGCATTGTGGTTGTGGGAGGTTCAAATGACATTCAAAAACCGGGTGGTAAAGTGTTGAAAAACCTTCTGGACGGTGGTTTTGAGGGTGAGTTGTATGTGATGAACCCGAAAGAGAATGAGGTGCAGGGCGTAAAAAGTTTTCCCGACCCCAAGGCACTGCCCAATGTTGATCTGGCGATCATTGCCATAGCCGCAAAATATACTCCTGATACAGTGGAATTTTTGGCCCAGAACAAAAATACGCGTGCTTTTATCGTGTTGTCGGCCGGTTTCAGTGAAGAAAGCCACGAAGGGAAATTGTTGGAAGAAAGGCTGGTCGAATCAGTGAACAAAGTCAACGGATCGCTCATTGGCCCCAACTGTGTTGGTGTACTGACACCACAGTACCACGGTGTTTTTACACAGCCGATTCCCAAACTGGATCCCAATGGTTGTGATTTTATCAGTGGTTCCGGTGCTACGGCCTGTTTCATTATGGAAGCCGGTATTCCCAAAGGGCTGACATTTAATAATGTTTATTCTGTGGGGAATTCAGCCCAAATGGGAGTAGAGGAAGTGCTGCAATACATGGATGAAAATTTTGATCCGGATAAAGACCCCAAAGTTAAATTGCTTTATCTTGAAAAAATTGATAAACCTGATCTGTTGCTGAAACATGCTTCTTCGCTGATCAGAAAAGGTTGCCGGATAGCGGCCATAAAAGCCGGTGCTTCGGAAGCCGGAAGCCGGGCTGCCTCTTCACATACAGGTGCTTTGGCCGGCTCGGATGCCGCTGCCGATGCTCTTTTCCGAAAAGCAGGTATTGTGCGTTGTTATGGTCGTGAGGACCTTATCAGTGTTGCTTCTGTTTTTATGCACCCCGGGTTGAGAGGTAAAAATATTGCCATCATTACCCATGCCGGCGGCCCTGCGGTGATGCTGACCGACAAGCTGTCTGCCGGCGGGTTGAATGTGCCGGCTATTCGTGGAAAAGCCGCTGAAGAGCTAAAATTGAAACTTTTTCCCGGTTCGGCTGTGGGTAATCCCATCGATTTCCTTGCAACAGGAACTGCAGAACAGCTTGGTACCATTATCGATTATGTGAACAATGATTTTGATGAAATAGATGCCATGGTGGTTATTTTCGGAACACCCGGCTTGTTTGATGTTTATGATGTCTATGATCTGCTGGACGAGAAAATGAAACACAGTAAAAAACCCATTTTCCCCGTTTTGCCTTCCGTTTTGACAGCAGAAAAAGAGGTAAAAGCTTTTGTTCAAAAGGGCAGGGTCTATTTTCCCGATGAAGTGATATTGGGCGAGGCACTGGCCAGGGTACATAATACCCCTTCACCTATTTCCGAAAAGGTGGATTTGCCTGCAGTTGATGAAAAAAGAATCCGTACCATCGTGGAAAAAGCAGAAGATGGTTATCTGGGTGCCGAGGAGGTGGCCTCAATGTTGGATGCCGCCGGTATTGCCCGGGCCAGAGAATTTACCACTTCCAACAAAGCAGAAATTGTAAAGCTGGCTGCAAAAGTTGGTTTCCCATTGGTTATGAAAGTTGTCGGTCCCCTGCATAAGTCTGATGTTGGTGGCGTGACCCTGAATATTCGTGATAACGGGAAACTGCTTAGCGAGATGGACCGTATGATGCAGATAGAAGGTGCTAAGGGAGTACTCATACAACCCATGTTAAACGGCACAGAACTTTTTGCCGGAGTAAAAAAAGAAGATAAATTCGGCCATTTGATTTTGTTCGGGTTGGGCGGTATTTTTATCGAAGTGCTCAAAGATGTGCGTACGACGCTGGCTCCGCTGGGAAAAGAGGAAGCACTGACCGAATTGAAAAAACTGAAGAGTTACAAAATTATTCAGGGCGTACGGGGTAAAGAAGGGGTCAATGAAGAACTTTTTGCCGGTGTTCTCATGCGGCTTTCAGCGCTGGTCAGGGTAGCCCCCGAAATTGCCGAAATGGACCTGAACCCATTACTGGGGACAAAACAACAGGTTATTGCCGTAGATGCGCGTATCAGGGTTGTCCATTAATCTCTTTTCTCTTTCGATTGCTGTTTTTTAAAAGGAAATCAGGGATTACCTCCCGACTTACCGCTTGGCTCCTTCCCTTTCTTTTGGGAAAATATTTGTAATTTTGAACAACATTTCCAGATGGTTTTTTCTGTGGAGTGTGTAGAATGGATTTTACAGCAATTAATACTCAAATTATGAAAAACACGCCGATAGATTATCAAATTGTTACACAAAAAATAAAAGAAAGCGGCCTGGCTTCAGTAGGTCATGCTTCTATACGGGAGATCAAAAAACTGGTGGATGAAATTGAAAAAGCCACCGGAGAAAAATTTATCCGCATGGAAATGGGGGTGCCCGGCCTTCCGCCGGCACAAATCGGGGTAAACGCCCAAATAGATGCACTGAATAAGGGGGTGGCTGCCATTTATCCCAACATTCAGGGACTGCAGGTTCTCAAAGAAGAATTTTCCCGTTTTTTAAAACTTTTTCTCGATATTGAGGTCAACCCCGAAGGTTGTATTCCCACCGTAGGTTCCATGCAGGGCGGATTTGCTGCTTTTTTGTGTATGAGCCGCACTAACAGGCACCAGGATTCTACGTTGTTTATCGATCCCGGCTTCCCAGTACATAAAATGCAGCACAAGGTGTTAAACCTGCGTTACGAAAGTTTTGATGTGTACAATTATCGTGGAAAGAAATTACGGGGTAAACTTGAATCTTATTTTAAAACGGGTCGGTTTCACACTGTTTTGTATTCCAATCCCAATAATCCATCATGGATTTGCTTTACGGAAGAAGAATTGCAAATTATAGGTGAGTTGGCCGATAAATACAAAGTGGCCATTGTGGAAGACCTTGCCTATTTTGGTATGGATTTCCGGAAAGATTATTCCCAGCCCGGACAGCCGCCTTATCAGCCTTCCGTAGCCAAATATTCAAAGAATTATATTTTGCTGGTTTCCAGTTCGAAGATTTTTAGTTATGCCGGAGAGCGTATTGGTATGATGGCTATCTCCAATCATTTGTACAACATGAGCCTTCCCGACCTTTTGCGCTATTACACTACTGACAACCTGGGTTATTCGTTGATATTTGAAACGTTGTATCCTTTGAGTTCGGGTACTGCCCATTCGGCACAGTATGCGCTGACCGCTGTTTTAAAAGCTGCCAACGAAGGAAAATTTAACTTTGTGGAGTACGTGAAAGACTACGGCGTAAAAGCAAAGGAAATGAAAAAAATGTTTTTGGAGAATGGTTTTAAAATCGTTTATGATACAGATATTGACCAGCCCATTGCCGATGGTTTTTATTTTACCTTTTCTTATCCGGGATATGATGCGGAACACCTGTTGCATGAACTGACTTATTACGGTATTAGTGCTATTTCGCTGTTGATTACCGGAAGTGATCGTAAAGAGGGTATCAGGGCATGTACTTCCCTGGTGCAGCATGAACAACTGCCGTTGTTACGCGAACGACTGGCACGTTTCCATCAAGATCATCCCATAGCCGAATAGTTTTTATCTTCTGTATTGTATACTTCAAACAGGTTTGTTTCCATAAAGGCTGTTGTCTCGGTTTGGCTTCTGTTTCCTGTTGAATTGTAAGGTGAAGTGTAATATTTCCTTCTTCACAACGTCCTGATTATTGAATGAAAAGCGAAGAATTTAAAATAAAACTCCTGC
Source organism: Bacteroidales bacterium (assembly GCA_027018745.1). Classification (GTDB taxonomy): domain Bacteria; phylum Bacteroidota; class Bacteroidia; order Bacteroidales; family F082; genus Sulfidibacterium. The sequence goes on from JALUYM010000231.1 coordinate 11,790, forward strand.
CGCTGAAAAATAAATTGTTTCGCATGGCTTATCAGTTGACTGGCCGGCGCGAAGAAGCTGAAGATATAGTTCAGGAGGTTTATCTGAAAATTTGGGAAATGAGGGATGAACTGGAAAAATACAAAAGTTTGGAAGGGTTGCTGGTAACCATGACAAGAAACCGAAGCCTGGATGGCCTCAGAAAGAGGAAGAACAAAGCATTGCCCCTGAAACCGGAAATTTTTCACCAACCGGCATCATTTGATCTGCAAAAGCAAAAAGAAACGCAGGACCTCGCATACAGGGTACAAAAAATGATGGCG
>JALUYM010000232.1 GCA_027018745.1 Bacteroidales bacterium
TTGAATAAGTGGAAAATAAATATTACCCCCATCGGAATATAACAGGATCAATACGGCGCTGGGTTTTGCTTTGTCTCCCGGGTCCACGGCTTTTAATTCTTTTTTTCGGGTGGGAGGTACCATGGACAGTTGTGCCTGTATGCCGGGCAACGGAAGTGCAAGATTTTGTTTTAGCCGATTGATAAATGTTTTGAAATCAGGCATCTTTTTCAGGTAAGTTTTTTCGGTAAGTATTCTTCATCAATTTGTTGCATGGCACGAAAAATGTTTTGCACGGCCTTGGGATGGATTTCGCGAAGCGATTTCAACAGCTTTCTGGCAGTGGTGCGTTCGGTGTGGTCGGCATAGGGGCAGTCGGCTTCCAGGTCGGGAAATTGTTTTATCGCAGCATATTCGCGTGTGTCTTTGTCGGTGAGCAACAGCAAAGGACGGATCAGATCCATTCTGCCGCCAAACATGGATAACTTTCCCGGAAGGGAAGAGATATGTCCGTGATAGGCCATGTTGATGAGCAGGGTTTCAACAGCATCATCGAGGTGGTGCCCGAGTGCCAGTTTCCCAAAACCATGGTCTTTGGCAAACTCAAATAATGTTTTTCGCCTGTGCCATGAACAAACAAAACAAGGGGCTTTTTTCCCCCGGCTTTCCATGCCTGCATTTATGGTGGCAAAATGCAGGGGAATTTGTATTTCATTGGCCAGATGATTCAGAAAATGCTTGTCAGCCCGGTATGGGACATCTTCGACCATTATATGAATGGCTTCCAGTTGAAAAGAAATCCGGTTGAATTTCCGGAAAGCGGCCAGCGCATCCAGCATAACAAGAGAATCTTTTCCCCCGCTGACAGCCGCCAAAACTTTGTCACCGTCATGCAGCATACCAAAATCCATAATGGCTTTGGCTACATGGTTTTTTACATGTTCCAAATGACGTTTTTGCCAGTAACTGAGTTTCTGCATTGTTTCCATACCAGGCAAAGATAGCCATTTAACCTGATTGGTAAGTGGAAGTCATTTGTTGTTTATAACAGGGAAAAATTCTTACGGAAAAATAATGCTGCGAAAAACGGATTATGTGCCCTGTCGGCTCAAAGGATAAAGTACAGAACCTGGTTTTATAAATTTGCCAATTTCACTAAAGGGCAGAAAAATTCTTTGAATGCCTTTGGCAGGAGGTGCAACGTCGAAGATGTTATAAACAAAGATAATTCCGTTTCCCTCAAATGCAATGTTACCGGTTAACGGAATGCTGTCGTTGTAAAAGCCAATGGTTTTTAGTGAAACAGTATCAGCGAGGTTGTTATATTTTCTTATTTTTTTGTTGATTAGTTCGGTAATCAATTTTTTTGTTCCCGTTTTAAAAATATTGTCCGGGGTGAGCTTTTCGCCGTTTCTCAAATCTATCAGGTCATAGGTGATGTGTTTCAGGGGGGCACCGCGGCCTGCATATCCTGTTTTTTTATATTGCAGGCATAACAGATAGTAGCTGTTGAAAAGAACAGAGACATTTTCCTTTTTTTCCAGGTTAAACGCCAGTTTACGGTTTGTTTTCCAGTGAATGTTAAATTCGGCAAACTGGTTGTAAAAATTTTGTTCGGTCCGGCTTAAAAGTGCTGCCGGAAGTTGTGCCGGTTTGTATTCACCAAAAAATTGTTTCTGAATGAATTTCTTCACAGAATCAACAACTGCTGCAGAAACATGGTCATCTTTTTTGGGATAAAGCAATGTAAGTTCTATTTGGGCAGTAGGTGTGCCCTGTACCTTGGGGGCCAGCTCTTTTTCAGAATGTAAATAGAAAACATCCATTGGAATGCTGCCTTCCGGATAGCTTTCTGTCAGTGTAAAAGGAAGGCGGGTAGAATTCGGGCTGTTCCATTCGCCGGTGAAACGTTGATCGGTAAACAGGCCGGAAAGACGGGTGGCATGTCCTGTAAGGTCTTTAAGGACTACTTTATTGTGCTTGTCAAGGTCGCCGTATAACTGCACAATGGGAGACAGATGTACCAGACTGTCATCCACATAAAGACTGTAAGAATAGCTCCCTTCCATGCTGGAGCCAACATGCTGAAAATTGCCTGTA
>JALUYM010000233.1 GCA_027018745.1 Bacteroidales bacterium
TTCGCCGTATCTCCAATATATAGCAATTCGCTTCCCGGGGCAAAGCACGGAACAAAGGCGTTAATTACAGCAATCTGAACCTCATTGTGCCTGCCAGGCGAAAATTTTAGCTCTGTACCATCTTTCAGCTTCACAGGAATTTTTCGCAGTTCCCGCTTTTTGTCATACTTTTCACGGAGCAATCCCACATTTTCCCTAAATTTCATAATCTCCCTGTCCCATTTTTTTGATTTGAATGACCTTATGACCCTCAAGGCTTCAGGAGACAACCTATAATGGTTGTTTTTACTGTTCGTGGGCAAATCAGGGTCCTCCGGATTATGGTTAACGATGCCTGCCTGAACAAATTCATGAAGTGTCTGCCTCCGGAATGTTTCCCGTGAGTTCTCGGCATATTTTACATGATAATATTGGGCAATAAAACGCATTATACCTTCGTATTTTGCATTTTCCCGGTTTCCCATCACCGACATACTGATACTTTTGGCATCGCTCCATTTGTCATTTTCTTTCAGGTTAGCCAAAGCAAGTAATGTCAAGGCAGACCGTTCATTTTGCTGCTTTTCAGGAAGGCCCATTGCTTCCAGTATCTGTTTTGCTTCTTCAATTTTACTCATAAGATGTAGGCCGGTGCAAAGTATTCATTAACGATTCGATTTAAGTGTTCCTCTGACAAATCGTTTGAAAGCATGATGACATCCCCAATTTCCCTAATGGTTTCCAAAGGCGGAAAATTTATTTCCCTGAGTTCGGTGGCGCTAACATTCACATTGCCATTAAAAATCCTAAAATAGGAATCAAAAAGGGTACTATTAAGTAAGGCGCAAATCCCGACTACTTCACTTCGTTCAAGGTGCCCTTTCGGGCGATAAATATAATTTAACTTGTTTTCTACGCCTATGTAATCCGCTTCGGTAAAATCGGAAAAATAAGGGGCTGCAATTAAGCGGCTTTTATCATCCTTGCTGCTGAAACGCCTCAAAAAAACATAATTCTTATTTGGAATGAGGAGCGTAGCGGTCTTTTCCGCAACACGAATATATTGTCCCTTATTGGGTTTATCAACGGGCCATTCCAATAGCATGGGTTTCACATTGTGGAGCCAGAAAAGCGGAACACAGGCACTTTCCCCTTCAGCAGTATCCTGAATATAATCACGGGAACGAAAGGCCACAACCGGACCTGTTGATATTTTTATGTTGTATTTAGATAATTTACCGGACCATAACCGGAAGATTTCCAATACGGATTCTTCATAATCGGTAGTCGGTAGAAAAAGAATCTTCTCTTTGGACCGAAGGTCTATAATATCTTTTTTCGGAAAAACTTTAATTACAGGATTATCAATATCTTTAAGTCCTCCTGATGAAGAAATTGTAACTTTGGATTTGGGGTTCTTTCTTTTAGTTCCCTTAATAATCACCGTTTCCTGTAATACCTTATCCCGGCTAAAAGTGTCTTTTCTGGACACAAACAAATGCACTTTATCTAAATCAATTAGACTAAAGAAATATTCCCTAAAAGTTTTAAAATATCCTCCTGCGGCATAACTGCGGGGTGTGATAAAAATGAGTTCCCCTTCCTGTTTCAGCAATCTTGCGGATAATGCCATAAAGAGGGCATAAATATTGGGATGTCCGTTTACTACAACCTTAGCGGCTTTTACCCTCACATCGTCAATGGGCAATTTAAAATAGGGCGGATTTGAAATAACAATATCAAACGGATCAACCGGTTGAAAGAACAGGTCATCCGTATCCCTAAAACTACGGGCATTATTTAAAATAAAATCTTCTTTGTGAAGTTTTATTTTGACTTGAACACCCCGTTCTTTTACCCATCTCTCAAGATAATCAATCGATTGCTGCAAAACCGGAAACAGTAAACCATCCGTTTCATACGCCACCAGATCAATAATTTTCAAATTCTTATTGGAAACTAGCAAATGTTCAATCAGGGCACACGACAAAACCAAAGATCCACATCCCGGATCCAGTATCCTAACATGCTCCTTGTGAAATTCCGACATAGATGCCATTAAGGATGCTATCTCGATGGGGGTAAAAAATTG
>JALUYM010000234.1 GCA_027018745.1 Bacteroidales bacterium
GAGGTACTTTTCTTTTTGAAAAGTAAAAAAACAGATCGGTGGTGGATCGAAATACCGGTCAAAAGCAAAGCAGGGAAAAAACAATTGAAATATCCTTACACCCCCTGTTCCTATGCCGACTATCAACAGGCTTTAAACCAAGAGCTTCCCGACCGGTGGTGGAAATTGCAGCAAAAGTTGATGTAAAAAGGGGATTGCCGGCAGCCTTATTAACCTGAGTTCGAGATAAGACTTACCCGACAAAAAAATCGGGGGTTATTTTTTGAGCCTTTCGGGATGGTCTTTCAAAAATCCCGACCATCCAGGGTAAGAACCGGAAGACGCAGTAGTATTTCCCTGAAAAAAGTGACAGACAGCCACAGCGAGGGCATCGGTGGCATCTAATTTTTCAGGCATTTTCTGAAATCTCAAAATGGTTTTCAGCATGCCGGCCACCTGTTCTTTGGAAGCATTGCCGTTGCCGGTAATGGACTGTTTGATTTTTTTTGGCGAATATTCAAAAATGGGCAGGTCTTTGAACAAAGCCGCCGCCATGGCAACTCCCTGAGCCCTCCCCAGTTTAAGCATTGATTGGACATTTTTCCCGTAAAAAGGGGCTTCAATGGCCAGTTCATCGGGTTGATATTCCTCTATCAACGTCAGTGTCCGTTCAAAAATCTTTTTTAATTTTAACGCTTGATTAGGAAACTGTGACAATTTAAGAATTCCCATGGTCATCATGCGGATTTGATTATCCGACTGATGAATGAGCCCGTAACCCATGATGTTGGTGCCGGGATCAATACCTAATATGATTCTTTCTTTGGCCAATTGAAACTTTTATGGCAAAATTAAACAAAACATACAACGTTATTATCCAGCTGGCCATTTTAGTGTTTACTTTTTATTTTTTGTATAAACAACTCTTTTTTAAACATGACCTGGCTTCCTTTGTACAAAATCTGGCTTCGTTAACCCGGGAGAAACATTTTGTGGTTTTACTGATTACGGTGGCAGTACTCCTGCCGGTTAATCTTATTCTAGAAAGTATTAAGTGGCAGTTTCTTATGCAAAAGCTGGAAAAGATAGCCCTTTGGGGAGCTTTGAAAGCTGTTTTGGCAGGTATCACGGTCAGCGTTTTTCTTCCAAACCGGGTGGGGGATTATCTCGGGAGGGTTTTTGTATTGAAAAAAGCTGACCGGCTGCAGGCAACCCTCTCTACCATCCTCGGCAGCATGGCCCAGTTTCTGACAACTGTTTTATTCGGACTTGGGGCGTTGGCTTTTTTCCTTCCCCATTGGTTGGATTTAAGTAACAAATTCAACCGGTGGGCACTTATCGGTCTGCTTTTCAGTATTATCATCACAGCTTGCATACTGGTCTTTGCTTACTTAAATTTTGCCGTTTTTTCTGATCTGCTCAGAAAAATCAGCGGCCGTATTTACAATAAAGTGGCCCGTTACACGGAAGTCTTTTCGTGGTATGACGTCAAAGACCTTTTGTATGTATTGGTGATCAGCATTGTACGTTATCTGATTTTTTCTCTGCAATTTTACATTCTGTTGCGTATTTTTCAGATTCATATTGATTACCTGCACGCCATGATGGTGATCGGTTTTATTTATTTGCTCATGAGCATTATTCCCACGATCGCCCTTTCAGAGATAGGCGTTCGCGGTTCGGTGAGCCTGTATGCCTTCGGGTTATTTTTTAGTTTTCCCATGACCGAGGGTCTGAACCGGCAGATCATTGCTGCTTCTTCCGCTTTGTGGTTACTGAATATTGCCCTCCCGGCTATATCAGGATTATTGTTTATTTTTAGGCTTCGATTTTTCCGAAACAATAAAAATCATGAACATTAGGATTTTTCTTTTTGTTCTTTTTGGATCAGTAGTGCTTTATATGCTGATAATCTTCGCCTTTACAGAAGGCTGGACCAGATTGAGCCGGCATGCTTTTTCGCTCAGGGATTTGTCAACACCGGTAAGTGTTGTCATCCCTTTTCGCAATGAAGCAGCTTCTTTAAAAACATTGATTAAAGCGCTTTGTGAACAGACTTATCCTGCTGATCTTGTTGAAATAATTCTT
>JALUYM010000235.1 GCA_027018745.1 Bacteroidales bacterium
GACAGAGAACCATTGTGCTTTGCGGGCATCATCTCCCGCTTTTACGGACTGATCTTCAGAAAGAATTCCCCAAAAGGCCACGGAGACCGTCCTGTGGCGCGGGTCACGGTCAAGGGCGCTGTATGCCTTTAACTGTTTCAGGGAAACATTTTTTAAACCCGTTTCTTCTTTTAGCTCCCGCCCTGCAGCCTGTTCCAATGTTTCATCCATGTCCATGAATCCGCCGGGGAGAGCCCAAAAGCCTTCAAACGGTTCGTGGTTTCGTTGAATCAGCAACAGTTGCAGGTCTTGTTTTATTCTCCTGAATATCAGGACATCAACGGTAACTGCCGGACGGGGGTATTTGTAGGTATAGGGCATAAGAAAAATTTAATATGAAAACAAAAATTTCTTTAAAATCCGGGGCAGCGTGGTTTTCCCTGAAAATGTGGCGGCATGCGACGGTGATGTGGCGGCGGGCCATTTCTGAAGAACCGTCGTTGTTGCCGCAGTTCCATCAACCTCAACCTTTTTACCTGTGGCCCTGAAAGAAAAGGTTTCAGATCATGAAACAGGTTTTTCATCAGTTGCCGCTGTTGTGTTCGAAACAACATCATGTTTTCACGGTTTTGTTGGGCATATTTTTCCAAAACGGGACGCATACTTTGTAGTTGTTCCGGTGTGGGACGCAACAATTGGCGAAATTCATAACGAAACCCGACAGGGGTATAATATTTTTGCAAGCGGTTTACCCTGTTATGGATCAGCCTGCCACTGACCAAAAACCCCAAAATAAAACCGATGAACAATACCACAATAAACGCCAGGGTATATTTTAATTTTATATTCATTTTCATAGTTCTTTTATTGAAGTTGCTTAAAGTTTATTCTGTTTTTTGCATTTGATATCAGACCTTAAACACCTTTATTTAAAAAAAGCTGAGCAGGCCCAAATCGGGGGCATAATGGTTAATCCCCAGCAGGCTGTCCAGGTTCAGGCTCCCATCCACAAAATACACGCTCAACAAAACAAGGATGATCGCAGCTACACCAGAGAGGGCAATAGTCCGAAAAACCGATTGAAACATAAAACCCGAATCGTTGGCTATGCGTTGCATAAGCCGTTCGGTGAAACCGGGCTGAAAATCCGTTTCAAAATTTGATAACCTCGTACGCAAATTATCCATGGCTGCTTTTTCCTGCCGAAGCTCCTCCGATTTCTCCAGTGCAGACTGCAGCCTGGTACTTTCTTCTTTGTTCAATGGTGCATCATAAGAACGCAACAACAATACTTTTTCTATTTCATTCATGATCTTTATTCCTCCAGTTTTTGCAATATCGGTTTTAATTTTTCCTGTGCCCGGGCCAGTCTCGACAACACCGTTCCAATGGGCAAACCCAGCAATTCTGCAGTTTCTTTGGTGGAAAAACCCTGTATAATACGCAGGACAACAACCGTTCTGTATTTTGTATCCAGTTGGCTCAGTGCTTTTTCCACTACTTCCGCATTATCACTTTGGCGAAAAGAGTGCCGGTCGGCATGATAGCCTGCATGTCTTTCTTCTAAGCTCAGCCATTTGCGTGATGCCCGGCGTTTTATTTCATTGAGCGACACATTAAGGGCAATGCGGGTGAGGTAGGTTCCCAAAGCAGCATCTCCTTTATATTGATGCAACGAGCGGTAAAACCGCAGAAATGTTTCCTGCCCCGCATCTTCGGCATCAGCATAATTTCCCAGCATACCCATAGTTACTTTGGCTACCATAGACTTGTATTTTAACACAATTTGCTCAAAAGCTTTTTGGTCTCCTGCTGCTGCTGCTTTTACCAGCATCCTGTCTTCCGTATATTTATCTGACACTTTTTCCAAAAAGCTTTTGTTTAATAAAAGACAACCTGAACAATGGTTTTATTCCCGATGGGTTTATTTTTGTTTGGGATGGTAATTGAGAACCGAAAAAACATACGTCGGTTCTACCCGGCCCGGTTTGATCAGGGTATCGCTACCCGATATCAGTTCTATCCGGTAAGTACCCGGTTTTTGATCTTTTGTATCCCAATACACGTGGTGAAGGCCTTTTGTGTT
>JALUYM010000236.1 GCA_027018745.1 Bacteroidales bacterium
TGTCCTGAAAGAGACAGGTCTGCTGCCCCGGAAACATGCGCTTCTACCTGTTTAAAATTCAGCAGAAGATTTACATTGGCCGCTCCGGTTGCAACAACTTTAAACGCCTGTCCACCCAGCGTATCCGCGCTTTTCACCACCGATGCACCAGATGCACGCACCGCCAAAAGCGAGGGAACTGTCACATAAAATTTAAGTTTCGTAGGATTAATATCCGCATACGAGAAGTTTAGCACTTCATTTTTAACATTTACATGAATCGCGTCTAAAATGTTTTCATCCGACTGGACAACAACACTATATGGCGAGCTTCCCTTTGTCAGAATAATAATATTGTCAGCAGCACCGGCTCTAATCTGGTTAAAAGCCGGAACAACCTCCATACTTTTTATAATATGGCCATTACCTTTGGTACGTCTGTAATTTCTCTGGCTGAAAACCTGTCCTGCCGTAAAAAGCATCAAGGCTGTGAACAGGAACAATGTTGATGTAACTTTTCTCATGATAATAATTTTCTTGTGTTTTTATGTCAGACGAAATAGGCATAAACAAAGTTACAACCGGATGTGGCTTTCACCCCAAAAATGGAGACCCGACCCTGTTATCGTTTTCCCATACTATTCAATATTCAACAGTCAGAACCTGAAAATATAGCGAAAAATCTATCTTTGAAAAAGTGCTGCATCGAGATTTCGTACGAAAACAAAATTTAGCCGGCAACACATTCAGGCCGCAGCAGCATTGCAAAAAACATTAATTTTGTTGACTTCGATTAATGGCTAATGAAATGAAGAAGTTAACGAAAACGGAAGAAAAGCAGGAAATTCTGCGTCAGTACCGGCATCTGATAGAGGTATGGACTACCCGCAAGGAGACCAAAGACCTCTGGGATGTACGCAAGGCATTTCGTATGGCCGCAAACGCACACAAAGACATGCGCAGGAAATCGGGAGAACCATACATTATGCATCCTCTTGCTGTAGCAACTATTGCAGCCGGGGAAATGGGACTGGGAAGGACCTCTATCATTTCTGCATTGCTACATGACACAGTGGAAGACACAGATCTCACATTAGAAGATGTTGAGAAAATGTTTGGCCCCAAAGTTTCCCGTATCATTGACGGGCTCACCAAAATTGATGAGATTTCTGATAATAACTCCACGGCCCAGTCAGCCACGTTAAAAAAAATTATTTTCACACTATCGGACGACATGCGTGTGATACTTGTGAAACTTGCTGACCGCCTGCACAACATGCGCACAATGGATGTAATGCCGAAGGAAAAACAACTTCGTATTGCATCAGAAACGCTATATATTTATGCCCCGCTGGCTTATCGCCTGGGTTTTTTCGCTATTAAAAGTGAACTGGAAGAACTCTCATTCAAATATTCGCAACCCGAAATTTACACTGAGATTAAAAAAGAAATTGAGCAGAGCCGTCCTGAGCGAAATGATTATCTAAAAAATTTCATGATGCCTGTCCGCACTTCACTCAGCCTGAAAGGGCTGAAAGCTGATTTTCTGATAAACGAAAAAACAACATACTCAGTCTGGCAGAAAATGCGGCATTTGGAGTTACCTTTTAAAGAAATTTATAACACGTTTAGTCTGGATATTATTGTCAACTCGGAAGAACGAAACGAAAGCCTGGAATGTTGGGCCGTTTATTCTGCTTTAACCGTTATTTACAAGCCCAACAACAAAAAGCTACTCGACTGGATGAGCACCCCAAAAGCCAATGGTTACGAGGCTATCCACACTACAGTTATGGGGCCCCGCGGCAGATGGGTGGCGGTACATATCCGCAGCAAACGAATGCAGGAAATTGCCCAAAAAGGGTACGCGGCTTATCTTAAATACAAAAAAAATACTGCAGCTCCCGGAAACCTGGATATGTGGCTGAAAAAAACCCGTGAACTTCTGATAGAAAATAATGATGATGAAGAATCTATCACCTTTATAGATGACTTTAAACAGAATCTTTTTTCAGATGAGATTTATGTATTTACACCAAAAGGAGACATGGTTACTTTACCAAAAGGAGCCACCGTG
>JALUYM010000237.1 GCA_027018745.1 Bacteroidales bacterium
GTGCCAACCCGGTTCCGATACAAATCCCCATTGGCGCTGAAGAAGATTTTCAGGGCGTGGTCGATTTGGTGAAAAATAAAGCCTTTGTGTGGGACGATTCCACAAAAGGTGTTAAAATCGTTGAAATTCCCATTCCGGAAGATTTGCAGGATACGGTGTACGAATACCGTATGAAGCTCATTGAAGGCGTGGCGGAAGAAAGCGACGAATTACTGGAAAAATTCATGGATGACCCCGATTCCATCACCGAACAGGACATGATTGATGTGATCAGGAAAGCGACCCTTGAAATGCGCATTACCCCGGTAATGTGCGGGTCGGCCTTTAAAAACAAGGGCATCCAGATGTTGCTCAACGCCATTATCGAATTTTTGCCCAGCCCGCTGGACATCGATGCCATTAAAGGCATCAACCCCAAAACCGAAAAAGAAGAATACAGAAGCCCCGATCCCAACGATCATTTTGCCGCCCTGGCATTCAAAATTGCCACCGATCCATATATGGGCCGGTTGTGTTTTTTCCGGGTTTATTCCGGGACCTTGAAATCGGGTTCTTACGTTTTGAATGTTTCCACCGGTAAAAAAGAACGCATCAGCCGTATCATGCAGATGCATGCCAATAAACAAAACCCGCTCGATGTGATTGAGGCCGGGGACATTGGCGCTGCCGTGGGATTTAAGACCATTCGTACAGGGGATACCCTTACCGATGAGAAACATCCCATTATCCTGGAATCTATTACCTTCCCTGATCCGGTGATTAGTGTGGCCATCGAACCCAAAACGCAGGGCGACATGGACAAGATGACCGCTGCACTGACCAAGCTGGCCGAAGAAGACCCCACTTTCAAGGTGCGTTCGGACGAAAATTCGGGCCAGACCATCATTTCCGGTATGGGCGAATTGCATTTGGATATCCTGATCGACCGACTGAAACGTGAATTTAAGGTAGAATGCCAGGTTGGGCAGCCGCAGGTTGCGTACAAAGAGGCCATTACCACTTCGGTTACCCATCGTGAAGTTTATAAGAAACAAACGGGAGGCCGTGGTAAATTTGCCGATATCCAGTTTGAACTCGGCCCGGCCGAAGGCGAAGAAGAAGGACTTGAATTTATTGATGAGGTGAAAGGCGGGAACATTCCCAAAGAATTTATCCCTTCGGTGAAAAAAGGGTTCGAAGCTGCCATGCAGAACGGCGTTCTGGCCGGTTATCCTGTGGAAAGCATGCGGGTCCGTTTGTTCGATGGAAGTTATCATCCGGTTGATTCCGATCAGCTTTCTTTTGAAATGGCTGCCAAAATCGGTTTTAAATCGGCAGCCCGCAAAGCCAAGACTGTGTTGCTCGAGCCCATTATGCGACTGGAAGTGGTTACCCCCGACGAGTATGTGGGCGATGTGACGGGCGATTTGAACAAACGCCGCGCCATTTTGGAAGATATTACCACGAAGCTGGGATTTCAGGTGGTGAAGGCCAAAGTGCCATTGTCGGAAATGTTTGGTTACGTCACTTCTTTGCGTACACTGACTTCCGGACGTGCCTCCTCTACTATGGAATTCCATAGTTATGCGGAAACTCCGGCTTCCATTGCCGAAGAAGTGATAAAAAAGATCAAAGGTATTGTTTAGTTAAAACTATATAAAGTGAGCCAAAGAATCAGAATAAAACTAAAATCGTACGATCACAACCTGGTTGACAAATCAGCCGAAAAGATCGTCAAGACGGTAAAATCGACGGGCGCTGTGGTCAGCGGTCCCATCCCTTTGCCGACCCACAAGAAAATTTATACGGTCAACCGTTCGACCTTTGTTAACAAAGAATCGCGCGAACAGTTTCAGCTCGACACTTACAAAAGGTTGATGGACGTATATAACTCTACTTCCAAAACCATTGATGCCCTGATGAAACTGGAGCTCCCCAGTGGTGTGGAAGTTGAAATCAAAGTATGATAAACGTTAAAGGCTTAAAGAGATAAAGCAATGTCAGGAATAATTGGAAAAAAAATAGGGATGACCAGCATCTACGACAAAAACGGGAAAAACATTCCCTGCACTGTC